>PHAN01000007.1:0-86725 GCA_002841695.1 Elusimicrobia bacterium HGW-Elusimicrobia-1
GAACAGGGTTTAAGATTCGCTATCCGCGAAGGCGGCCGCACTGTCGGCGCCGGCGTGGTTACCGAAATACTGGAATAACTTGACGGAGCGAAAAATGGCAGATAAATCCTCGACACTAGTACAGAATCCGACAAAGATAAGGATAAAGCTGAAGTCGTTCGAGCAGAAATTGCTCGACGATTCATTGGCGCGCATCAAGAAAACTGCCGAAAATACCGGCGCCAAAATCGTGGGCCCCATACTTCTGCCGACGAGGATCAAAAAGTTCACGGTTCAGCGCTCCGTGCACGCCGATAAAAAAGCCAGAGAGCAGTTTGAAGAAAGAATCCACATGCGCCTTATGGACATCATAGAGCCGTCGGCCAAAACCATCGACGAGCTCATGAAACTGGACCTGCCGGCGGGCGTGGATATCGAAATTAAATACTAAAGACGGTCATATATGAAAATACTTATAGGTAAGAAATTATCGATGACACAAATCTTCGACGAATCCGGCACAGTAACGCCGGTTACGGTCGTTCAGGCCGGCCCGTGCTATATCACAGCGATAAAAACCGTCGAGAAAGACGGGTATTCCGCCGTGCAGCTGGGTTTCGAGGAAATTACAAAAGCCGCCAACGCCGCCAAGTCGTACGCGGGCATATTCGGCAAGAAAAATATTCCGACTTTGCGCCACCTCAGGGAATTCCGCGCGGCAAAGCCGGAGGACATCGCCGGCTTCGAGCAGGGCAAAGTTTTATCGGCGGATGTATTCGCGGCGGGAGATTTTGTCGATGTCACCGGTACCAGCAAGGGTCACGGGTTCTCCGGCGTAATGAAGCGTCACAACTTCAGCGGTCAGCCGGCCTCGCACGGCGCTTCCGACAGGGAGCGCGCGCCTGGTTCAAGCGGACGTCAGCAGCCGCAGCGCGTTATTAAAGGAACAAAGAAGCCCGGACATTTCGGCGTGGACCGCGTGACGATTCAGCGTCTGGAAATAATGGGCGTGGACAAGGAAAACAACAAAATACTGGTTAAGGGAGCCATCGCCGGGCCGTCGCACGGCACGGTTTATCTTAAAAATACCGTAAAGAGAATAAAGAAAAAAGTCGCTCCTGTCGCCTCCAAAAAAAAGGTGACGGTCGAGAAAAAGAAAAAGTAAAAAATCATGGAAATTAAAATTTACGACAAAGCCGGAAAAGTAACGGGAAATCTCGCCGCGCCGCAGGAATTGCTGGACAAAAAAGTGTCCAAGCACGTTCTCTATGAAGCGGCCAGAACGTATCTTGCCAATCAGAGAAGCGGAACGGCTTCCACAAAAACGCGCGCCGAAGTTTCGGGCGGAGGCAAGAAACCCTGGAAGCAAAAGCATACGGGCAATGCCCGCGCCGGCTCCACGCGCTCTCCCCTGTGGCGCAAGGGCGGAATAATATTCGGCCCGAAACCCAAAGAGTGGAGAATTGACGTCCCCCGCGCCAAAAAACGTTTGGCCGCGGGATTCGCGTTCGCCCTTAAAATAAAGGCCGGCGAAGTTATTATCGTGGAAGATTTCGGTCTTTCGGATCCCAAGACACGGCTTGCCGCCGATATGCTTAAAAAACTCGGAGCAGGTTCTTCTAAATCCGTGCTTTTGGCCGATTCTAAAATCGAACCGAACATGAAAACGGCGTCGCGCAATATTCCCGGCGTGGAGTACAAGCTCGCCGCCGACGTAAATGCTTATGAATTAATGCGCTCCTCGCGTTTTATAATAACGAAATCGGGCTACGAGACGCTTCTTAAACGTCTCGGCTGCCTTGCCGGATAGAAAACTATGGAAATATATGAAATCATCAAAAGCCCTGTCGTTACTGAAAAAGCCGCTGCCGTAAAAGAGCGGGATAACTGCTACGTTTTCCGCGTAGCGCGAACTGCGACAAAAGGCCAGATTAAAGAAGCCGTAACGGAAATGTTCAAGGTAAAAGTCGCCAAGGTACGCACGGTAATTCTGCCGGGCAAATACCGCCGTATGGGGGCTTATGGCGGATATAAGCCGGATTTCAAAAAAGCGTATGTAACCCTTAAAGAAGGGCAGACCATCAAAATCGGCGAGTAGGGACAGGTCGCGACCTGTCCGTACATAAAATAATTCGCCCATTGCCCCGCAAAAAAAGCAATCGGAGAAATATATGGTTAAAGATTATAAACCTTACACACCGTCCCGTCGCTTCATAACCACCGAAGATTTCAGCGATGTCACCCGCCATCGCCCCGAAAAATCTCTCGTTGAAGGCCTCAAGAAAAAAGGCGGCAGAAACAATACGGGCGAGATTATGGTGCGCCATCACGGCGGCGGACACAAGCGTCTTTACCGCATAATAGATTTTAAGCGCGACAAGTACGACGTTCCCGCCCGCGTCGCGTCCATAGAGTACGATCCCAACCGCTCCGCGCGCATAGCTCTTCTGCATTATGCCGACGGAGAAAAGAGATATATCGTTCAGCCGGTCGGACTCAAAGTCGGAGACACGGTTGTCTCGGGCGTTGAGGTCGAGGTGAAAGTCGGCAATTCCATGACTCTGGAAAAAATTCCTGTGGGTCAGATAATTCACAACGTGGAACTGGTTCCCGGCAACGGCGCGCAGCTTGCCAGATCTGCCGGCGCCATGGTTCAGTTGCTGGGCAAGGAAGGAAATCTTGCTCACTTGCGTCTGACTTCCGGCGAAATCAGAATGGTTCCCGTTAAGTGCCGCGCCACCATAGGGCAGGTAGGCAATCTTGATCACGAAAATGTGACGATAGGCAACGCCGGCCGTGCCAGACATATGGGTCGCCGTCCGACGGTAAGAGGCACGGCCATGAACGCGACGGACCATCCGCACGGAGGCGGCCGCGGACGTTCCAAGGGCAACAATCAGCCCAGAAGTCCGTGGAATCAGCCGGCCAAGGGCTACAAGACCCGCTCCGCCAAGACGCACGACTGGATGATAATCCGTCGCAGGACCGGACAGAAAGTATAACGATACGCAGACGCCTTGCGCCTTCGACCTGACATATAACCTAAGCACTTATTGAGGTAAAGTTATGAGCCGTTCAAGCTGGAAAGGGCCGTACGTAGACGAAAAACTCGCAAAAAAAGTTTCGATAATGAACCAGACGGGACAGAAACGTCCTATAAAGACATGGGCTCGCGCGTCCATGATTCCGCCCGAATTCGTAGGACATACCTTTGAAGTTCATAACGGAAGAAAGTTTCTTAAAGTTTACGTTACGGAACAGATGGTCGGGCATCGCCTGGGAGAATTTTCACCCACCAGGTTCTTTAAGGGTCACGGTATGGCGCATACCAAGGAAGCCGCCGACCTTACGTAAGACGGCAATACGGATCGCCGCGCCGTTCGCGGGCAGTTGACGGATAAAAACAGGACTTAATAAAGAGAGTCGCAAACTATGGAATCATCAGCCACCGCAAAATACGTAAGAGTAAGCGCTCGCAAAGTCGAGCAGCTGCTCGACATCGTAAGAAGAAAAACAGTCAAAGAAGCTCTCGACACTCTGGCTTTCACCGTGAAAGCGCCGTCGGAGCCGGTCTCCAAGGCCATCAAATCGGCTTTGGCCAATATGGGAAAAAACGCCGACCCGTCGCGCGCTGTCATCAAAGAAGCCGTGGTCGGGAAGGGCGTTTATATGAAAAGATTTCGAGCGGGTCCTCAGGGAAGGGGCATGCCCTACACCAGAAAGACCTGCCACATAAAAATCGTGTTAAGCGACGCTAAATAAGAGGCGACATGGGACAGAAAGTTCATCCTAAATCCGTACGACTCGGCTACATCAAAGACTGGGACTCCAGGTGGTTCGACTTAAAGAACGCGCCGCGCTGGATAGAAGAAGATTTCAAGATTCGTCAACTCATTAAGAACAAGCTCTATAGCGCGGGCATTTCGCGCATCGTCATAGAGCGAATGGGATCCGGCAAGTATCTTAAAATCATCATCTACACTTCGCGCCCAGGCGTAATTATAGGCCGTCAGGGTCAGGAAATTGAGCGGCTCAAAATTGACCTTGAGGAACTCACGGGGCTCAGAGTCGATATTACCGTGCTTGAAATAAAAAGAGCCGAACTCGACGCGCAGCTCGTGGCGGAATCGGTGGCTTTTGCGATCGAACGGCAGATAGCGTACCGCCGCGCGATGAAAAAAGCCATTGAGAAAGCTATCGGCTCGGGAGCCGGCGGAATAAAAATAAAAGTTTCCGGCCGTCTGGCGGGAGCCGAAATAGCCCGCACCGAATGGCTGCTGGAAGGACGTCTGCCGCTGGCGACTTTCCGCGCTGACATAGATTACGGTTTTGCCGAAGCCCGCACGAAACTGGGTATCATCGGCGTTAAAGCGTGGATATTCAAGAAAGAACTTTTCAGAAAATCCGACGCGGATCTTATGGCCGACGTAAAAGCTGTTGACAAGAACGAAATAGCGGCAGCCGTTTCCACTGAACCGGCCGTAACGCCCGCCGCGGGCAAAGATGAAGCCGGGAAGAAAGCTTAAAGAAATAATCTTTACCCGACGGAGAAACTTAATATGCTGATGCCCAAAAGAGTAAAATACCGCAAAGTCCAAAAAGGGCGAGTCAAAGGTGTGGCTAAACGCGGGACAACGATAGCTTTCGGCCATTACGGACTTATGGCCCTGGAAATCGGCCGCCTTTCGAGCAGACACATTGAATCCTGCCGTCTTACGCTCACGCGTTTCATCAAAAAGGGCGGAAAGATATGGATAAGAATATTCCCCGACAGACCGGTCACCAAAAAACCGGCCGAGACAAGAATGGGAAAAGGAAAGGGCAATCCCGAATTTTGGGTTGCCATTGTCAAACCCGGCAGAGTGATGTTTGAGATGGAAGGCGTATCCGTTGCCGACGCGCGCGAAGCATTCAGGCAGGTCGCTCACAAACTGCCCATCGTCACGAAGTTTCTGGAACGTTAGAAACATTTTAAGGACAAAAAAATGAAATCCAAAGATTGGGAACAACTTAAAAACTCGACGGACGCGGAGCTGAACGCGAAACTCGACACACTTCGCCGCCGTCGTTCGGAACTGGAATTCCGCAACAAAACCGCCAAGGTGAAAAATCCTCTTGAAATCCGCGCTGTTCGGCGCGTAATGGCGCGCATAAAAACGATTTTGCGCGCGCGCGAGCTGATTTCCGTCGCCGCGCCGGCTAAGGTGAGGTCATCGTAAATTATGGCAAGAAAAATTCTGCTGGGACAAGTTGTAAGCGATAAGATGGAAAAAACCCGCGTCGTCTCGATAAAGCGCGTTTTCTCTCATCCGAAATACGGAAAAGTGATGCGCCGCGCCACAAAGGTTCACGCGCACGACGAGAAAAACGCCAGTCGCACAGGCGATTACGTAACCATTTGTGAAACCAGGCCCGTCTCAAAATCAAAGAGATGGGAAGTTCTTTCGATAACAAAATCTGCCGGCGCCGCCGCACCCGCGCCGAAAGCAAAATAATAACGGGACAAACCCATGATACAGGAACGTTCGATTCTTAAAGTCGCAGACAACTCCGGAGCCCGCCTCATAAGATGCTTCAGGGTTTTGGGCGGCTCCGACAAGAGATGCGCCGCCATCGGCGAGTTGATAGTGGCCTCGGTACAGGTCGCCACTCCTTTTGCCGCGATTAAAAAGGGCGAGGTGGTAAAGGCCGTGATCGTAAGAACCAAAAAAGAAAAGCGCCGGCCCGACGGAACTTATATCAAGTTTGACGACAACGCCGCCGTTATCGTTGACGACAACGGCGAACCCCGAGGCACACGCATATTCGGACCCGTGGCCAGAGAACTCAGAGAAAAAAATTATCTTAAGATTATATCCCTGGCTCCCGAGGTGCTCTGAGGCGTACGGGAAAAAACGAGGAAAAGATGCTTAACATAAAAAAGAAAGACAAAGTGATGGTCATAGCCGGCGACGATAAGGGTAAAACCGGCGAGGTGCTTGAGATTCTGTCCGGTCAGAAACGGGCGATAGTTTCAAAAATCAACATAGCCATAAAGCATAAAAAGCCCACTCAGAGCGATCCCGGCGGCAGAATAGAGATGGAGCGCCCCGTGGCAATTTCAAAGCTCGCGGTGGTTTGTCAGAAATGTTCGCGTCCCACAAAAGTTAAGCGCGACCGTCTCGCCGACGGAAAGAAAATACGCGTTTGCAAAAATTGCGGCGAAGTTATTCTTTAAGCGTACGCCGCGAAGATGGCGCATAGAATAGAAAAAGAAATAGTTGGTGAATAGCGGCAGAAAAAGAAGTGGTTAGTGGATAGTGAATAGTGGATAGTAAAAGCGTATTTATGGTTATAAGCAGGCAGCAGAAACAGACTAACCACTATTCACTATCCACTGCCCTTAGGAGAAAAGATGGCGACTATAGCATGGATGGCTAAAGCAAAAAAGCCGCCGAAGTTTTCGACTCGGAAACGCAATCGCTGCTCGCTTTGCGGCCGCGCCCGCGGGTTCATGAGTGATTTCGGCGTCTGCAGAATATGTTTCAGAAAACTGGCCCATCGAGGTGAAATTCCCGGTGTGCGCAAATCAAGCTGGTAACGAACTTTTTAAGGTGGTAATATGTCGATAATCGACCCGATAGCAGATTTTTTCACGGCGATCAGAAACGCTAATGCAAAAATCAAAGAAAAAGTGGACGTTCCGGCGTCCAAGACGAAGATCGCCGTGTCCAAAATATTAAAAGAAGAGGGCTTTATCTCCAACTATAAAGTCATCGACGATTACAAGCAGGGCATCCTCAGGGTTTATCTTAAATATACACCGCAGAAAGAGGCCGTAATCAAGGAACTCAAGCGTATGTCCAAGTCGGGACGCAGGGTGTATAAGTCGTCGGCCGAACTGCCGCGTTTACGCAGAGGTATGGCGGTGGTAATAGTATCAACGTCGAAGGGCATAATGACCGCCGACAAGGCCGGCGAGGCCGGTCTGGGCGGGGAAGTAATGGGCTACATTTGGTAAGGCAAGGCAAATAATTTTTTCCCTCTCCCACAATGGAGAGGAGAAATAGAGGACAGAATATGTCGAGATTAGCCAAAAAACCCGTAAAAATACCCGAAAAAGTAACCGCGACCCTCAAGGATAATGTTTTGGAAGTCAAAGGGCCGCTGGGCACGATAAAACAACCTGTGCCCGAAGGCATCAAGTTAATTATAGGCGACGATAATACCGGCTCCAAGGGAATTACTCTGGAGCGTGTCGGCTCGAACACTCCCAAGGTGCGCGCGTTGCACGGTCTTGCCGCGGCGCTGGTCAAAAACGCGGTAGCCGGCGTAACCGTGGGATTTTCCAAGGATCTCGAAATCCACGGAGTGGGTTTTAAGGCGTTGCTTGAGGGCGGCACACTGAATATGACTCTCGGTTTCACGCATCTCGTGAAAGTTGCGATACCCGAAGGCATCAAAGTAGTCGTCGACCCGAAACAGACGTCAGTCACCATTACAGGCATAGACAAATATCGCGTCGGACAATTCGCCGCGAACATAAGAAAAATCCGTCCGCCCGAGCCGTATAAGGCCACGGGGATAAGATACAAGGGCGAGCACATAATCAAAAAGGCCGGCAAAGCCGCCGGCGCGGCCGGAGCGACCGCGGGCAAATAGCAAAATAACCCGAAAGTTAACCGAGGTAAAGTATGTCGATAGTGAAAACCCGAATGGAACGCAGGATTAAAAGGGCCAGAAAGAAAATATTCGGCACAGCCGAACGTCCCCGTATGGCTTTCAAAAAAAGTTTGAAGTATCTTTACGCGCAGGCCATCGACGACACCGCAGGCAAGTCGCTGGGAATTTTCACGACCGCGTCGTCGGATTTTAAGGATTTGAAGTCGCGCAAGAACGTGGCTGCCGCCGTTAGGTTGGGCGAATATGCGGGCAAAAAACTATCCGACAAAAAAATAGCCCGGATAGTATTCGATCGCAGAGGCCGACGGTATCACGGCGTCGTTAAAAGTTTCGCCGAGGCATTAAGAAAAACAGGCCTGGCTTTTTGAAATAGACAGAACTTATAGGGGATTCGGCAAACTATGGAAAACCAGTCATCGAAAGTTGAACTTAAAGAGACCACGGTAGTCATTAATCGCGTGGCCAAAGTCGTAAAGGGCGGAAAAAGATTTTCTTTCAACGCTCTCGTAGTAGTGGGCGACGGCCGCGGCCGCGTAGGCGCGGCGTTGGGCAAAGCCAAAGAAGTTCCGTCGGCCATCGCAAAAGCCGGCACTCGCGCGAGAAAAACAATGATTCCCGTCCGGCTTAAGGGAAATACCATACCGCACGAAGTCACCGGCAAAAACGGAGCAGGTTCGGTTCTTCTGATGCCGGCCGCTCCCGGTACGGGCGTTATAGCCGGCGCGGCCGTCAGATCCGTGCTGGACGCCGTCGGCATAAAAGACATACTTACAAAGTCGCTGGGCTCGGCCAATGCGTTTAACGTTGTATACGCCACGCTCGACGCCCTTAAACATCTGCGCACCAGAGAAGACGTTGAAAAACTGCGTGCCACCAAGACGTCGTAATATTTTCAAACGACACGCGAGGATATAAATGAACGACAATACTTTAAGCAATCTTAAGCCCGCGCACGGTTCCGTGCGTAAAACAAAGCTCATAGGACGCGGCGGATGCCACGGACGCTCCTCGACGCGCGGCGGCAAAGGGCAGACCGCCCGATCGGGCGACTCGTCGATGAATGGTTTCGAGGGCGGACAGACGCCGCTTCTGCGACTGATACCCAAAAGCGGATTCAAGAATATTTTCAGCGTTAAATATCAGACGGTTTCCGTAGGAGATATAAACGCCAATTTCGAGTCCGGCGCCGCGGTTGATGTCGAGGCGCTCAGGAGCGCCGGTCTGATACAAGGAACCCTGCCGGTAAAGGTGCTCGGCGACGGCGAAATCTCTAAAAAAATTGATATTACCGCGCATAAGTTCTCCAAGTCAGCGGAAGAAAAAATAAAATCTGCCGGCGGCTCGGCGGTAAAACCCACAATAAAAAAGGCATAACCCCATGAAAACCGACTATACCCCCAATCTCAAAAAAGATTACGTTGAAAGAATCTCTCCGGCGATGATGGAGAAATTCGGCTACAAGAACTTTTTTGAAGTGCCGAAACTTTCCAAGGTAGTAATCAATATCGGCGTAGGAGAGGCAAGGGACAATATTAAAGCGTTCGATGTCGCCCTCGCCGAACTGACTCTGATAGCGGCTCAAAAGCCCCAGACCAGAAGAGCAAAAGAGGCGATTTCAAACTTTAAACTCAGAAAGGGTATGCCCATAGGACTTAAAGTGACTCTCCGCCGCGACAGAATGTATGAATTTCTTGAACGGCTTATAAAAATAGCCATGCCCCGCATAAGGGACTTTAAGGGCATCGAGCCGAAATCTTTCGACGGGCAGGGCAATTACAATCTGGGTCTCAACGAACAGTATCTCTTCCCCGAAATTAACGTTGAAAAATCCGATCATCCGCGCGGTATGAATATTACGATATGCACCACCGCGTCGGGCGATGAAGAGGCCCTCGAACTTTTAAAACTTTTCGGGGTGCCGTTTAAGAAAAGATAAAAATGCTTAAATCGTTCGGCGACATATTTAAGGTACCGGAGCTTAAAAAACGTATCCTCGTAACCATAGGGGTAATAGCGGCATACCGTGTGGGCGCCTTCATACCCCTGCCTGCCGTGAACTCCCAGGCGCTTAAAGCCCTTTTTGAGCAGCATTCCAGGTCGCTTCTGGGTTTTATGGATATGTTTTCCGGCGGGGCGCTCAGCCAGTTATCGATATTTTCTCTGGGCATAATGCCCTACATAAACGCTTCCATTATAATGTCGCTTGTGCAGGGAGCGCACATAATACCGGTACTGGATCGTCTTTCTAAAGAAGGCGAAAGCGGCCGAAAGAAGATGAACCAGATCACGCGGTATTTCACTCTTCTTCTGGCGCTGGTGCAGGCCGTGGGATTGAGTATCGCCGTCTCAAAAATGCCCGTGCCGGGCGGCGGAAGCATAGTATTGAATCCCACGCTCGGATGGTTCATGATGACGGTGGTTACGCTGATTGCCGGCACGGTTTTCGTAATGTGGCTGGGCGAGCAGATAACCGAGTTCGGCATAGGCAACGGGATTTCGCTGATAATTTTTGCGGGCATTATTGATCGCTTTCCTTCGGCAGTCAAAGGCGTGATAGATTTATTGAGAAACGACGAGCGCTCCATACTCGCCGTTCTTTTGATGCTGGCCGTGGTAGTGGTCGTCATAGGGCTTGTCGTGTGGCTTGAAACCGCGCAAAGAAAAATTCCCGTGCAGTACGCCAAGCGGGTAGTCGGACGCAAAATGTACGGCGGCGCCAGCACGTTTCTGCCGCTTAAAGTCGAGCAGTCGGGCGTTATAGCCGTAATATTCGCGGTTTCCCTGCTGTCTCTTCCAATGACTTTGACGCAGTTTTTTCCGGCGGCCGTTTGGGCACAGAGATTTTCCGATATATGGACACGCGGCGGGCTGATATACGAAGCCATTTTTGCGGCGTTGATAATTTTCTTTTGTTATTTTTATAATTCCGTGGCTTTTAATCCGGTCGACCTGGCCGAAAATATGAAAAAGTCCGGCGGTTTCATACCGGGGATACGTCCCGGCGACCACACGGCCGACTATATTCAGAAAATTGTGGAGCGCATAACGTTAGGCGGCGCGCTGGGTGTTGTGGCCATAGCGATATTGCCCGATTATATGAGAAAAATTTTCGACGCGCCGTTCTTTTTCGGCGGTACGTCTCTTCTGATAGTAGTGGGCGTGGCGCTTGACACTATAGGGCAGATAGAGTCGCATCTTATAATGCGCCACTACGAAGGTTTTATGAAGCAGGGCCGCATAAAAGGCCGCTGGTTCAACGCAAGGTAATGGATATAATTCTTCTGGGGCCTCCCGGCGCGGGCAAAGGAACACAGGCCGAGTTGCTCGTCAAAGATTTTGACCTGAAACACCTCTCGACCGGAGAAATATTCCGTTCGGAGCTTAAGGATGAAACGCCCCTCGGCAAGAGAATAAAAGAATTTATGGGAACGGGCGGCCTCGTTCCCGACGACATCGTTCTTGAAGTGATAGATTCTTACGTTAAGAAAAACGCGAAGTTAAATTTTCTCTTCGACGGTTTTCCGCGCACCGTGCCGCAGGCCGAGGGACTATCAAAAATACTCGCCTCGTCGGGCCGCGACCTGGCGGCGATTGTATACGTGAATGTCCCCGACGAAGAAGTCGTGCGCAGATTGTCGAGCCGCCGCACATGCAAATCCTGCGGCGCGATACACAATCTTGCTACGGGACCGCTGCCTTCCGCCGACGGTAAATGCGCCAAATGCGGCGGGGAACTTCTGGCGCGGGCCGACGACAAAGAAGCCATAATCAAAGAGCGCCTGCTGGTATATCGCGCGCAGACCGCTCCGCTGATAGAATATTATTCGCGCAAGATGCCTCAAAAGTTCATTGAATCCGACGGCTCGGCTCCGATAAACGAAGTTTACGGAGTCATAAAGGCCGCCGTCAGAGAACGTCTCGCGCGGAAGTAGGCGCGATATGTCAAAGCTCATAGAGCTTAAAAACGCGGCCGAGCTCGACATCCTGAGAGAATGCGCCCGTCTCGTCTCCGGAGTTCTGGCCGAAGTATCGGCCTTGCTGGCCGACGGCCTCACGACGTACGATCTTGAAGCCGCCGCCGTAGGCGGGATATCTTCGGTCGGCGCGCAGCCCGCTTTTTTGGGCTATCGCGGCTATCCGGCGGCTCTTTGCGTATCCGTCAACGATGAACTCGTTCACGGCATACCGTCGAAGAAGCGCGTGATACGTTCCGGCGATATAGTTTCGCTGGATTTGGGCGTTATCCACAGAGGTTTTTACGGAGATGTCGCGGCTACTTACGCGGTGGGTAAAATATCTCCGGCCGCCGCTCGCCTGATAGAAGCGGGTAAAAGCGCTTTCGCGCCCGAGATTGTAAAGAATTTAAAATCCGGCGCGCGCTTGGGCGATTACTCGAACGCCGTGGAGCGGCACATAAAAAGCCGCGGGTTTGCCGTAGTGAAAGATTACGTGGGCCACGGTATAGGACGAATGTTGCACGAAGATCCGCCGGTGCCGAATTTCGGCAGAGCCGGTTTGGGTCCGGAGTTGAAAGACGGAATGGTTCTTGCGGTGGAGCCGATGATGTGCGAGGGTTCGGCCGAACTTACTCTTGACGTCGACGGCTGGACGGCCGGAACACGGAATAAAAAACTGTCCTGTCACTTTGAACATATGATAATAGTGGGAGCAGACCCCGAAATAATAACTTTCTGGGGAGACAAAGTATGAAAAAAGAAGAAAAGTTTATCGTCGAAGGAAAGGTTTTGGAGACATTGCCCAACGCTATGTTCCGCGTGGAAATAGATATGCCCGCCGGCCCGCCTCCCGTCGTGGACATCACGGCTCCGGCCGCGGCGTCCGCCGCCGTACCTACGAAAAAGCACATAATCCTGGCGCATATCTGCGGGAAAATGCGGATGCACTATATAAAAATTCTCCAAGGCGACAAAGTCAAAGTAGAGCTCTCGCCTTACGATATGACTCGCGGCCGCATAATTTACAGAAGTAAATAAAACCATAAGGAATCCTCGATGAAAGTTCACGCTTCGGTAAAAAAAATTTGCAAGAAATGCAAGATTGTAAAACGTCGCGGAGTGGTTCGCGTGATTTGCACCGATCCGCGCCACAAACAGAGACAGGGGTAGAATGAGAGGGCAGGAGTTTTACAATAAGGAGAGGCCATATGGCACGTATAGCAGGTATTGATCTTCCTAAAAATAAACGAATCGACATAGCGCTTACCTATATTTACGGTATCGGTCCGAAAACGGCGCGCCAGATAGTTGCAAAGTCAGGCGTAGACGCATCCAAAAGAATCAAGGATTTGAGCGAGGACGACGCAGGCAAACTTAACACCGTCATTGCGCAGGAGAATTATGACGTCGAAGGCGACCTCAGAAGGGAAATACAGCAGAACATTAAGCGCCTTATAGACATAGGGTCGTACAGAGGGCTTCGCCATCGCAGAAATCTTCCGTCGCGGGGACAGCGTACGCGCACAAATGCCAGATCAAGACGCGGCAGAAGAAAGACCGTCGGCGCAGCGCGCGCTCAGGCCGCTTCCTCAGCCAAAAAAGAGTAATAAAACAGGATTAAGTTTGTAGCGGGCGAATTGCTATTCGCCGAATTTGTGGGATAGCAATCCCACCGCTACCAGCGAGCGACTCAACAACAGGAGACAATATGTCGGAGCAAAAGCTTCCCAAAACAAAGAAAAGAACGGTGGTATCCGGTCTCGGACTGGCTTACATAAAAGCGTCGTTCAACAACACGCTCGTAAGTATCACCGACGAAAAAGGCAATGTCGTCTCATGGAGTTCCGCCGGAGCCAACGGATTTAAGGGCACAAAAAAAGGCACGCCGTTCGCCGCTCAGATGACGGCCACGACCGCCGCGCGCAAAGCCAAGGATAGAGGCGTAAGGCAGGTTAACGTGCTGGTTAGGGGCCCCGGACCCGGCAGAGAGACGGCAATAAGAGCGCTTCAGGCGTCCGGTATAATGATTTCGTCCATAAAGGACACTACACCCATACCGCATAACGGCTGTCGCAGTCCCAAGCCCAGAAGAGTATAAATACGGGAATAATTTTCCGACGATAAAAGGCAAAAAAACCGGAGGTTTAAAGAATAAATGGGAAGATATTTAGGATCAGTATGCAAACTCTGCCGCAGAGAAGGCGCCAAGCTGGTGCTCAAAGGCCGCCGGTGCACCACTAAGTGCCCTATAGACAAAAAATCAAAAAAACCCGGGCAGCACGGCGCAAATATGCGCATAAAGCTCTCGGAATACGCCGTGCGGCTTCGCGAGAAACAGAAGGCCAAACGCATAGCGTATCTCAACGAAAATCAGTTTTACCACTATTTCCTCAAAGCCACCGCAATGAAAGGCCTTGCGGGACTAAACCTCATTAAGTTGCTTTCGATGCGGTTGGATAACGTCGTCTATCTTATGGGGTTGGCGCCGTCGAGAATGGCCGCCAGACAGCTCATTACCCACGGACATTTTCAGGTAAATGACAAGCGCTCGACGCTTCCCGGGCGCATCGTTGCGGTAGGAGATAAAATAAAAATCGCCGCCGGAATGGCTGACAACCAGCATATACCGGCGATTCAGGGCGAAGTGTCGTCTCCGGGATGGCTTTCCTACGACAAAAATTCCAAAACGGGCAGCGTTGTCGCCGAGCCGTCCAAAGAACAAACGCCCTACGCCGGAGTAAACGAGCAATTCATAGTAGAACTTTATTCAAAATAACCGAGCCGGCCGTTTGTAAGATTTACGCCGCCGCTCTTAAAAGTTTTACCAATAATGGAGGATGGTTCCCGATGAAGAAGATAGATCTTGCGCCTCTCAGAAAACTCAGCATAGATGAAAAAACACGCACGCCTTCGTACGCCAAGTTCACCATAGAGCCGTTTGAAAAAGGATACGGACACACGGTGGGCAACGCCATCAGAAGAGTGCTTCTGTCGTCCATAGAAGGAGCGGCGATAACGAACGTTCGTATAAAGGGCGTTCAGCATGAGTACTCGAGCGTCCCCGGAGTAAAGGAAGACGTTATCGGCATAATCCTCAACCTTAAAAAAATCAGGGTCAAGATATTTTCCGACGGGCCGGAGATACTCAGAATAGACGCTAAATCGAAGGGGCAGGTTACCGCCGGCGACATAGCCGGCAACCCGAACGTGGAAATAGTCAATCCCAAACAGGTAATTGCCACGCTTAACCCCGGAGCGTCGCTGTCGATGGAAATTGAAGCGGCCAAAGGATTCGGATATTCCATAAGCGATGAAAATAAAAGACCCGGCAAACCCGCCGGAACTATCTTCATAGATTCGCTTTTTTCACCCATCGTAAAAGTAAACTATGAAATTGAAAATACCCGCGTCGAACAGTTTACGGATTACGAAAAAATACTTCTGGATGTCTGGACGGATGGAACCATCGAGCCGGCCGATGCCGTAGCTTATTCCTCCAAGCTTTTAAGGGAAGTGTTGAGCGTTTTTATAGGAGAATCTCAGGAAGAGAATCCGGCCGCCGAGGCCGTATCCGCGGTTTCCGACGAGGTTGAAGAAATCGTCGATGAAAAAAGAAAAGAGTTGGTCGAGCAATCCATAGACATACTTGTGCTGAGCAAGCGCCCCGCGAATTGTCTTGAGAAAAACGGAATTAAAAAAATAAAGTCGCTCATAGCCCTGAACGCGGCGGAGCTTTTGAACCTGGAAAATATGGGCAAGGGCTCGCTGGAAGAGATAAAGAAAAAGCTCGCCGAGCTTGATTTGACGCTCGCGGAAAAATAATATCGCCGCAACAAAGGCGCAGAGCCAGCCGGCAAACCGGACGGAGAAATTAAATGATAAAAAATCTGAATAAGAGAAAATTGTCGCGGACGTCTTCCCACCGCCGCGCTCTTTTAAGAAATATGGCGACATCGCTTTTTCTGCACGAAAAAATTACCACTACCTATGCCAAGGCGCGCGAAGTGTCGTCTTTTGCCGAGAAACTCTTAACCGCCGCCCGGCCGCTCGACGTGAACGCCCGTCGCAGAGTGTTTGCGGACATTAAGGACGTTACGGTAGGCAAAAAGATATTCGACGTGCTGATTCCAAGGTACGAAAAAAGAACTTCCGGCCGCGTGGCCGTTTATAAGGCCGGCCACAGAAAATCCGATAACGCTAAAATGGCGATAGTGGCGCTCGTCTGAGGCGATATGTTTAATTTTCTATTCTCTCTTTTTTCCAACGATATGGGCATAGACCTGGGCACGTCGTCGGTGCTGGTTTATGTGGAGGGGCAGGGCATAGTCCTCAGAGAGCCATCGGTGGTGGCTATAGAGAGCGAGACAAAACGCGTCGTGGCCATAGGGACCGAGGCCAAGCGGATGATAGGCAAAACGCCGGCCAATATAGTTGCCGTGCGTCCGTTGAGAAACGGCGTTATCGCCGACTTTGAAATCACCGAGCAGATGATAAGATACTTTATCAAAAAGGTGCACAACCGCCGCTCGCTGCTTCATCCCCGTATAGTAATAGGAATCCCCTCGGGTATTACCGAAGTCGAACGCAGAGCCGTAAGAGAGTCCGCCGAGCAGGCCGGCGCCAGGGAAGTTTACCTGATAGAGGAGCCGATGGCCGCCGCGATAGGCGCCGGGCTTCCTATAAACGATTCGGTCGGCAGTATGATAGTGGACATCGGCGGCGGCACGACCGAGGTGGCCGTTATATCTTTGGGCGGTATGGTCGTTTCAAAGTCGCTTGAAATTGCCGGCGACGAGATGGACGAATCCATAGTGCAGTATTTCAGAAAAAAATACAACCTTCTCATCGGCGATAACAGCGCCGAAGACGTCAAGATTAAAATAGGTTCGGTTTTTCCTCTTCCGGAAGAGACCAGAATGGAAGTCAGGGGCCGCGACCAGGTTTCGGGACTGCCCAAGACGGTCGTAGTGAGCTCCGAGGAAATAAGGCAGGCAATGCTTGAACCGACCAAATCCATTATTGAAGTTATAAAGGACACCCTCGAGGAAACGCCCGCCGAACTTTCGGCCGACCTCGTCGAGCGAGGCATTTGGCTTGCCGGCGGCGGATCGCAGATAAGGGGATTCGCGGATTTGCTTTCTCAGGAGACGGAATTGCCCGTTCATATAGCCGAGGAAGCTATGACGTGTGTGGTGCGCGGCACGGGGCGATATCTCGAGGAATTGGAAAAATTTATCGGGTCTAAAAGGTCTCTTATCTGACATACGGATAGAGACGGGGGGCGCGATTTTTCCCGCTTTGCGCGGGGCTTCGTTCCGGATTATCGGAGCGCGGCACGATTTAACTCATAATTTTCCTCGTCCAAACGAGGTTTCAGATGCGCTTACCGCGCGCTTTTTTGGTTTATCTTTTTTTTACCTCCCTGAGCTTTCTTATACTCCTTACCAATATCAAAGTTCCCTCGTCGCGTTATCTGGCGTGGCGAAACCTCATTTTGCATCTCTACGCTCCGGCTTTATGGAGCGCGGAAGATTTTGCGCTTGATAATTTGAATCTGCCGCGCGAAGTGCTCGACTTGTTAACCGCCCGCCGTCAAAACGAAGAATTAAAAAGAACTATTCTGGAATATGAAAACAAGGTGTCCGCCTACGATGCGCTTGCCGCGGAAAACGATTTTCTCAGGCGCGCCGCTTCGCTGTCGCCCCGTCCCGGATATATGTTTGTAACGGCCGAAGTCGTGGCGCGCGACGCCGCCGGCTGGTCGCTTTCCTGTATTATAAACAAGGGATTGTCTTCCGGAATAAAGAAAAACTCCGCGGCTACCCTGCTGAAAAACGGGAGATTCGTGCTGGCCGGGAAGGTCGTCGAAGTGTCCGACGGCTCCGCCCAGGTTATGCTTCTTACAAATCCGGCTTTTGCGGTTCCGGCGGCGGTCGTTGATTCCGGCTCCGAAGGCCTCATAGAGCACGTCGATTCCCGCACGCTTGCGCTCAATTACCCCTCTCCCCTGAGCGCTCCCGTGGGAAGCGAAGTTGTCGTCGGAAGTATGAGCAGAATTTTCCCGCCAGGACTTCTCATCGGGCGGGTTCTGGACAATCGCGGCAGGATAACCGTATATCCGGAGTTTGCCCGTCTTCCGTCGTCAAAAATGGTGTTGATAGTAAGGAAATGAAAATTGGTTATTAAGAGGAATATATGAAGGGAAGATTTATCGCCTATGCGGCGTCCTACGTTGTTATCGTGGTTCTCGTCGGCGTATTCTCACGATATTTGAAGTTTCTTGGCGCCGCGCCGGAAATCTTTTTGGTATTTCTTGCGGCCGCATCGCTCAGGGAGGGCCCGTACTTCGGAGTGATTTTCGGATTTTTGACGGGGATTTTCGCGGATTTTATTTCCGTATATCTGCCCGGCGCGCATTGTCTGTTGTATACCGCCGTCGGCTATATATGCGGATCTTTGAGCGGCAAATTTTACACCGACTCGGCGCAAAACAGAATTTTTATAACTTTATCCGCGACGGTTTTCGTGCGCGCCGGGCTGTGGCTGGCCGGAGAAACCTTTGGCGTGCGTTATAATCCGTCGTCGCAATGGGTTATGCTTACTATTTTATATAACATTTTGGCTTCCTGGCCGATTTTTCCCGCCGCGGCCTCCGTCGGAAGTTTTATCGACAAGCGTAATTCCTCCCGCGAGAGGCACGGATAAACTCTATATGTGGCAGAAGGATCCCAATATTTATTATCAGGATTTTATAGAAAGGATAGAAGCGGCGTCTTACTTGTTTTTTGTCGCCTCCGCGTTTATTTTTGCGAGTATTTTTTTCTTTCAGGTTCTACGGGGCGCTCATTACTACGAGCGATCCGAGCGCAACCGGCTTTATCTATTGACGGCCCGCGCCGCCCGCGGCGACATACTGGACGCTTACGGCAAAAGAATGGCCGGAACTATGAGCGAGTACGGAGTGGTTTTCTATCCGTTTGAGCAGACAAAAAGCGACCTGGATGAAACCATCGCCAAAATTTCTTCGATACTCCGTTCTCCGCAATCAAAAATAGCCGCGGCCGTTCTGGGTTCGATTCGCAGCGGACGTCTGGCCGAACTCGCGCCTTCATTAAGCAGGGAACAGCTCTTTGCCATCAAAGAGGATCAGGATTCTTTGCCGGGAATATCCGTTACCGGCATATCCGACCGGGTGTATTCCGACGAGCAGATTAATTCCCATCTCATAGGTTACATAGGCGAGGCCGATACGGCGTTTCTTGAAAAAACGTCGCATCTGGGTTATCGCCGCGGAGATATAATCGGACGCGCGGGGCTGGAATCTCTTTACGACGGCTACCTGCGCGGCGACGACGGCGGCTGGCAGATAGAGGTCGACGTGCTCGGAAAGCAGCGCCGCTTCTTAAACTACATATCTCCGCGCAAAGGTTATAACATAAAACTTTTTATCGACGGAGAACTTCAGCGGACGGCCTACGAAGCCATCGCGCAGACCGGACGCACGGGCGCGGCTGTGGCGATTGAGCCGTCAACCGGCAAAGTGCGGCTTTTTGTTTCCGTGCCGGGATACAGGTCGTCGGCGGCATTCTCGCCTTTCGAGAGCACCGGAAAATTTTGGAAGGACGTGCTTAACGACCCCGCCAAACCGCTTCTAAACCGCGCGGCGTCCGGGCTCTATCCTCCGGGTTCGGTTTTTAAGATAGCGACTTTCGTAACCGCGCTGCAGAAAAAAGTGCCGCCGGAGACAACCTATTTTTGCGGCGGCAAATTCGACTACGGTTCGAGAACCTTCCGCTGCTGGAAAAAAGAAGGCCACGGCCGGCTGGATCTGGCCGGCGCGCTGACCAACTCCTGTAACGTATATTTTTACAATCTGGGGCTGCGTCTCGGCGGAGAAGAAATTCTGAAGACCGCAAGAGCCATGCAGTTCGGCAGGGCCACACAGGTCGATTTTCCTCACGAACGCTCCGGTTCGATTCCGGCGAAGCTTCCTTCTCACGGCGGAGGCGAGAGCATAAACGTGGCCATAGGACAGGGCGCGATACTGGTTACACCCATGCAGATGGCCCAAATCGCGGCGGCTGTGGCGGTTCGCGGACGTGTAATGAAACCGATAATAGCGGAGACGGCGTCCACCCGCGCCGGCGAGTCCATTTTACTTAACGCACCGTCGAAAATTTCCGAAATCAGCCTGCCCGACGAAGTTTGGGACCGGCTCGATTCGGCGCTGGCCTCAGCCGTCTCCGACGGAACCGGCCGCGCCTGCCGCATAGACGGCGTCCGCGTGGCGGGTAAAACCGGCACGGCGCAAAATCCGCACGGCAACGATCACGCGTGGTTCGTTTGTTACGCGTCGAGAGCGGGTACGCCCGCCTCGCCCGAAATAGCGCTGGCCGTTCTGGTCGACACCGGCGGCTCCGGCGGAGCCGTCGCGGCGCCCATAGCCCGCAGGATTCTTGAGAAATATTTCGATTTGAGACCGAGACCTGTCGCTGCCGTCGACTACGGCGACTGATAGACACTATGAAATCAGCAGAAAGAAGATTCGATTCCGTGCTGGCAAATATTGACTGGACGCTTATTGTCTGCGCGGCGGTCTTAAGCGTTGCGGGCATCGTAATGATATATTCCGCGACTATGCGCACCGGCTCGCCCGTGACTTTCGTGGGGCGGCAGTTTTTTGCGATGCTCATAGGCATGTTGTTATGCGCTTTGATGATATGGATGAATTATAAAATGCTTGCCGACTTCGCGCCGCATTTTTACGTTTTAGGCACACTGATGCTGGTTGCCGTGCTTCTCTTCGGAACTCAGATAAGAGGGACAAGGGGATGGTTCAATCTGGGATTTTTCAATTTTCAGCCGGTCGAAGTGACCAAACTGTTTTTTATTACCATACTTGCGGCATACCTTTCGGCCAACTGGAAAAATATTTTCCGGCTCGGAAGCTTAGTTGTTCCGGCGGCCGCCCTGGCGGTTCAAGTGGTGCTGATACTCGCTCAGCCGGATTTTTCCTCGGCCATAGTTTACTTCCCGATATTTATTTTTATGATTTACTTCGCGGGCGCCGGCGTCATTCACATTGCCCACATAGTTTTATTCGGCGCTATTTCCGTCGGGATTCCATTGGCGGCCACTTATATCAAGATAAAGCATCCGGATGTCATAAAATCTCTCGTCGGCGGATTCCTCTACAGGGCGAGTTATGATATAAACACGGCGCTGGCGGCTTTGCTGGCGGCGGCCTCGGCGATATTCTTTATGTGGTGGATAATTCACAAACTTCGCTTCCGTGTGCCTTTAATTTTTGCGATTTCTCTTGTGACGGTATTGGCGGCCGGAACATTTTCATCCTTCGTTGTTTCCAGGTCGCTGAAAGAATATCAGCGACGCCGTCTGATAGTTTTTGTCGATCCAAAGATAGACCCGCTCGGATCGGGCTATAATATAATACAGTCGCAGATAGCCGTGGGCTCCGGACGGATTTTCGGAAAAGGCGTGTTCGCCGGTTCGCAATCCGGTCTGGGATTTTTGCCGGAGCAGCACACCGACTTTGTTTTTTCCGTTATAGGAGAAGAGACGGGTTTTCTCGGGAGCGCGGCTTTCCTTGGCGTATATTTTCTTTTTATGTGGAGAGTGCTGGCGGTGATAAGGGACGCCAGAGATCGAACCGGCTCGCTGATGGCCGCGGGTATCGGCGTAATGTTTATTTTTTATTTTGTCACCAATATCGCCATGACGCTGGGGCTTGCGCCCGTTACGGGGCTTCCGCTGCCTTTCGTCAGTTACGGCGGATCTTCTATGGCATCCGCGTGGATGGCCGTAGGTATTCTTGAAAGCATTCACGCGCGAAGGTTCACATATTGACATGAATGATTTGGATAAAATAATCAATTCCGTGCGACGTCCTTCGCGCTACACAGGCGGCGAGTGGAATTCTTATTCGACTCCGGCCACGTCGCGGCTCCGGCCAAAGGCCGCCGGCGAGCCGTCGGCGAGTATCTGTCTGTGCTATCCCGATCTCTACGAAATAGGAACGTCGTCGATGGGGCTTGAAATTCTTTATGCCGTCGTCAATGGCGATACGCGTTTTTCCGCCGACAGGTGTTTCGCCCCGGCCGACGATTTGGCCGCCGCGCTGCGCTCCCGCGGCGAAACTCTTTTTTCGCTGGAGACAAAAAAACCGCTGAAAGATTTCGACGCGATAGGTTTTACGCTTCAGCACGAACTTTGCGCCTCCAATATTTTATATATGCTCGATGCCGCGGGTGTGAGCGCGTTTTCAAAAGACCGCGCGGAGACCTTTCCCTTAATTCTGGGAGGCGGGCCGCTCACTATGAATCCCGAGCCGCTGGCGGATTTTTTCGACGCGTTCGTCATCGGCGACGGCGAAGACGCCGTGGTGGAAATTATGGAGCGTCTGGCCGCGGCCAAGACGTCGGGGGCGGGCAAAAGAGAGCTTCTGGAGTCGCTGGCCGGAGTGCCCGGCGTTTACGTGCCGTCCTTATACGAGCCGGTTTACGACGAGCGCAAGGTATATTCCGGCCTTCGCAAACTCTCGCATGCCGCGCCCGATAAAGTGGCCAAAAGAGTTTTCGATATCGCGTCCCGCCCGCCGGTTGCGGCGCCCGTGGTGCCGTCGGCCGCAAGCGTTCATTCCAGATTATCGGTTGAAATCGCGCGCGGTTGTCCGCATAGTTGTTCTTTTTGTCAGGCGTCGGGGTACTACAAGCCGCTCAGAGTGCGCCGTCCCGATGTTATTTTGGAAGCGGTGCGCGTGGGATTAAAAAACACCGGATACGACGAGGTTTCCTTCGCCTCGCTCTCAAGCGGAGATTATCCGGGTATTGCCCGGCTTATAGAGGGCGCGCTGTCCGCCAATACTCTTTATCCGGTGTCGGTGGCGCTTCCTTCGCTTCACTGCGACAACTTCGGCGCCGATGTGGCCGGAGCGCTGGCTAAATCCGCGTCGCGGCCTTCCGTGACTCTGGCTCCCGAAGCGGGCACCGAAGGATTGCGGGAGCGTATCGGCAAACGTTTGAGCGACGATGCGGTCGTGGCCGCCGTATCCGCCGCGCATACCGCCGGCTGGAAACAGGTCAAGCTTTATTTTATGTACGGCTTGCCCACGGAGACGGACGCCGACATAGAGGGTATTGCCGCGCTCGTCAAACGCATAAGGTCGGAGTGCCGCGGCATAGGCATCAAAGTTTCCATGTCGCCGTTCGTGCCTAAACCGGGGACAAAGTTCGAGCGGGAGCCGTTCGCCGGAACGGAAGAGCTCTCCCGCAAGAAAACAATATTGCGCAAACTCCTGGGCGGCGCCGTCAAGAGCCACGACGGCGCGGCGAGCTTTACAGAGGCGCTTTTGTCTCGGGGCGACAGGCGTTTGTCCGGCGTGATCGCCGCGGCTTATGCCATGGGAGCCAGATTCGACCAGTGGTCGGAGTTTTTCAGATTCGACATCTGGATGAAGGCCTTTGAAGACGCGGGTATCGACGTCCGCGATTATGTCAACAGGTTCGGGACCGATTTCGCGCTGCCGTGGTCGCATATTTCCATCTCGGTTGCCGCGCCCTCGGCAAGGGGCGAAGCGGGCTCCGAAGTTCCCGTCGAGCCGTCGCCGGCGGTTTTGGCGGCCGCTGCGCCGCAACGGGAAATAAAGTCCGTGCGATTCAGAATACGTTTGGCGCGGAAGTCGTCGGCCAGATTTATTTCGCATAACGATCAGGTGGAAGTTTTCCGTCGGGCCGTGCGGATAGCCCGCCTGCCCGTTAAGTATTCGGCGGGGTTTCACCCGCAGCCCAAAATCGCTTTCGGCCCGGCCATAGCCGTGGGCTACGAGAGCGAAGCGGAGTATATGGAAGTCGAATTTTTAAGATACGTGCCGCCGCAGGAGACATCCGACCGTCTCAATGAATGTCTGCCCGAGGGCTACGCGGTCTTGTCCGTCCGCCAGATACCCACGGCCTTCGCCTCCCTTGAGTCGCTTTGCGGTGTCGAAGATTATTCCGTGTTTTTCGACGTCCCTCCCGTCGATGCGCCGGGTGCGCTGCAAAAATTTCTGGCGCTCGAATCGTCCGTGGTCGAAGTGGATTCTAAACCGCGCGATCTTAAAAAAATCATCAGATCCGCTTCGTTTGAAAACGGCGTACTGTCTCTCGCCGTGAATCTTTTACCGTCGGGGAATCTTAAGCCGGACAAAATAACGGCCCATATTTTCGGGGTCGCTCCGGAATCGCTTCTGGTCAGGCGTCTCAGATTTTACGCGGTTAAAAGGGACGGCGCAATAATCGAGATATGAGCGTGCGGGCAATAATGAGAGGCGGGCGGCGGCAAGTCGGCAGCGGGGAAGTGAAATAATAATATATGGCGGACAGGAGACGGTTTGACAGCCGCTTTTTCCGTCGATACTAATAAAAGGAAAGCCCGCCTCGGCGCGGGCGGAATAACCAATATGAAAAAAGAAATACTTATCTCATCAACATCGCTTGAAACAAGAGCGGCCATCATAGAATGTGTCGAGGGCTCGAAATTCCGCCTCGCGGATTATTTTGTCGACAGACCCAACCGGCAAAAGATCGTAGGAAATATCTACAAGGGCCGCGTAGCCAACGTGCTTCCGGGATTAAACAGCGCGTTCATAAATATCGGCATCGGCCGCAACGCGTATCTTCAAGTCGACGACGTTGTCCCTCAGACCAAAAAAATTCAAAGCGTTCTTAAATCCGGCGCCGACGTGATGGTGCAGGTAACGAAAGACGCCATAGGCACAAAAGGCCCGAAGATAACGATGGATATATCCCTGACGGGGCGCCTTTGCGTGCTTATGCCCTTTTCGGACAAAATAGGCGTGTCCAAAAACATAGAAGACAGGCCCATCCGCTCAAAACTTAAAGACGCCATATCGAAAGCTCTCTCGTCGCAAAAACTCGAATACGGAGTGATAGCCCGCACGGAATCGGAGGACGCCGCCGCCGACGAGATAGCCGCCGAAATCAAATATCTCGACAAGCTTTGGAAAGTAATCAAAAACAAATATGAGCAAAGCAAACCGCCCAAACTCGTATACGGCGACCTTGACGCCGTCGAGCAGGTTATAAGGGACTATTTTACCGACGAGGTCGAATCGCTGCTTACGGATTCCGACGAAGTCCACAAACAGGCGCTGGAATATGTCGAGGATATCGCGCCGGAGCTGGCTTCAAGGATAAAGGTCTATAAAAACCGCACACCCATTTTTACGGCCTTCGACGTGGAAAAAGAGCTCGACGGTCTTCTTTGCGCCAGGGTAAAGCTGCCTTCGGGCGGATATATAATAATCCAGGAAGCCGAATCGCTGTGCGCCATCGACGTAAACTCGGGCAAGTTCCTGGGTTCGTCCCTGGAGGATACCGTAACCCGCACCAACATAGAGGCCGCGCAGGAAATCGCGCGCCAGCTTCGCCTCAGAAACATCGGCGGAATAATCGTCATTGATTTCATCGATATGAAAAACCGCCAGAATCAGCGCAAGGTTGTCGACGCGCTCAGGGAAGCCATGAAAAGCGACAAGGCGAAAATAAAAATATTTCCCGTGACTAATCTCGGGCTTATAGAGTTGAGCCGCTCGCGTAAATCCTCGTCGTTAAGATCATTTATGGGCGAGGCCTGCGCGGTATGCGGCGGCAGCGGAATGGTGCCGTCGCGCCAGACGGTTTTCATAAAAGTCGCGGCCGAAATCGACGAGTTGCTCAGCCGCCGCCGCCTTCCGGCGGAAGACGTAAAAGTAAAAATACGGCTTCATCCCGATGTGGCGGCTTACTTTTTGGAAAACAAAGACAAACTGCCGGTGGCGGCGTCCATTCAAAAAGATGCGGCGATTCCGCCCGGAGAGTACAATATAATACTCGAATGACCCGCATATTCGACACTCACGCCCATCTTCTCGACCCCGTTTACGACGGCGACCGGATTGAAATAATAAAAGCCGCCGCCGCGGAACTTTTTATTGTCGAGTCCGCGCTCAATCCGGCCGAATGGCTTGCCGCGGCGGATTTGTCCGTCGGATTCGACAATCTTTGGTATACCGCCGGCATTCATCCCCACGACGCCGGCCGTAGTCACGATTTTGAGATATTGAGACGCGCGCTGTCGGGCTCCAAATGCCTGGCTGTCGGCGAGGCCGGTCTTGATTATCACTATAAACATTCGGAGCCGTCCGCGCAAAAAAAAGTTTTTGAGGCGCAAATGAAAATCGCGCTGGATACGGGACGGCCTCTGGTGGTGCATTGCCGCGAGGCCTGCGAGGACTGTCTGAGTATGCTGGCTTCCGCTTCGCAAAAATGGCGCGGGGTCGTTCATTGTTTTTCCGGCGCGTGGCCGGAAGCCGAAAGATTTATGGATTTGGGATTTTACCTGGGCATCGACGGACCGGTTACTTATCCCAAGTCAAATATTTTAAAAGATGTCGTCGCGCGCGCGCCTCTCGACAGATTGCTCGCCGAGACGGATTCGCCGTACCTGACGCCCGTGCCTTTGAGGGGAAAAAGAAACGAACCCGCGAATGTCCGCTACGTCGTGGAGGCCGTCGCCGGCTTAAAAAATATCGCCTTCGAGGCCGCCGCCGAGGCGACATTTTTAAACGCTTTAAAATTATTCGGTATTCCGAACCAATAATATAAAAAGGAATAGTCGGTCACAAAACTTACCCCCTCACCTCAATCCTCTCCCTCGATGGGCGAGGAAGCCCGAAGGGCAGGTGAGGGTGAAGTAAAAGTATCGTCGGAGACGGCAGGAGAGCAAAAATATTTCAGACCCTGAATTCTCCGACGGGAAAAGGGCTGTAAAAAGGAAAGTGTATGACCGCCGTTTACCCCTATAAGGGCGCGCTTTACGTTAATCTTACCAATCGCTGTCCCTGCTCCTGCGTTTACTGCATAAAAAATAAATGGGGTTGGCAATTCCGAGGGCAAGATCTTAAATTGGAGAGAGAACCGTCGGCTTCGGAAGTCGTGGATGCGGTTAAGAAAGCGGATGCCGAAGCCGGAACCCCGTACACAGAAATAGTTTTCTGCGGATACGGCGAGCCGTTTATGAGATTCGATATTATGAAAGTTGTGGCGGAAGAACTCAAAAAATCCGGCCGGCGAATTCGCGTTAATACCACCGGTCTCATAAATACCGACGGAGCACGCGAGTTGCTGCCGGATATCGCCGGTATCGTCGACGGCCTTTCGGTAAGTTTAAATGCCGCCACGCCGGAAGATTATGTCCGCGTAAACCGGCCTGCGGCCGGAATTTCCGCGTATGCTTCCGTGCTTGATTTTATCCGCCGCGCCGTAGCTCTGGGCTTCGACGTGACTGTAACGGCCGTAGAATTTCCGGGCGCCGATATCGACGGCGTCAAAAAAACTGCCGAAGGCCTCGGCGCGAAGTTCCGCCCGCGGCCGTATCTTGAGGAATATGAGGATAGGTAAGAAGACCGCGGCCGCTTTCGTGGCGGCGTTCGCGCTTTTTGCGGCCGCCGAGGTCTACTATTTCGTATCCAGAAAAACGGTTATCATCGCCGATGGCGCCCGACGCACCGTGGTTGTTTCCGCGGCCACCGTGGGCGAGGCGCTGGCTAAAAAAGGTTTTGCCGCCGGGTCTAAGGACATCGTCGAGCCGCCGGGCGATTCTCCCCTGGAATATCCCCGCATAATAAGAATAATCCGCGTTACCGAAGAGATAGAAATCAGTTCTTCGCCGCCGGTCACGAAGCTCCTTGCCCGCGTGAAATCACTCGACAATCTGCGTCCGGCGCTTTATAAAAAGTTCAGGGTTGGCACGGTCGTCACAAAAACAAAAGTTACCCGCAGGGACGGCGCCGAGTCGTCGCGCGAGGTTATATCGCGTAAACAAGTCGAGCGTATCGAGGAATATCTTCATCTGCTCGACAAGAAGGGGCGTTACGCCGTCGAGACCTACAATCTTACCGTCGCTCCCAAGAAAAAAATGATCGCCACGGCGTATTACCCGGGAGATCCTCTGGCCTGGCGCGACGGAACGATAACTTATCTGGGAATGAAGATGCAAAGAGGCATTGTGGCCGTCGATCCCCGCGTTATACCTCTGAGGACGCGCCTGTGGATACCCGGTTACGGCTACGGTTACGCCGCCGACACCGGCAATGCCATCAAGGGAAACAGAGTGGATTTGGGAGTAAGAAATCCGGAAGAAGAGAAACCCTGGATGCACCGCCCCGTCACCGTCTACATCCTGGGGAAATTCAAAAGTTTTTAAGTTTATTCTTGACATCGTAGACTTATTTTTGTAACATCAAACAAAAGGGGGATGATGCTGTCATCGCGTCAGCGTGGAAATTTGGCAAAGTTTTTCTTCGATTCGGCAAAACTTGTGTTGGCTATTAACGTTTTGGGCCCGGTAGTTGTGCCGGATAAATCTCATTTATCGGTGGTTGTGGCCGGATTTTTTGCGGTTATAGGTTTTGTTGGTATCGGCGTTCTTTTGGACAGGGAGGTAGAATTATGACCGGATCTAACTTAGCTTTAATACCGCTGGTAGGTATGATCATTGTTGCGCTGGTTTTGGCGGTGGTAATTATTCGCGACAATCATAAGAAGAAACAACACAGGTAGATTATATAAACATTTAAAGACCGGAAAGAAAAGGGATTGGTAATGAATAAGTAAAATCGTTTTAACGCTTTCCGCGTTTTTTTTCGTCGATCAATTCTTTGTAAAGCTCAATGTGACGGCGGGTCGATACTTCCGACGTCATTTCAAGCGCGTCACGATGGCCGGCCTCGGCCAGTCGGCCGCGCAAGCCGTCGTCCCGCAGAAGTTTCAGAGTCCATCCCGCGAATTCTTCCACGGTGTTACCCGACAAAATTCCGTTTTTATCGTGTCGTATTATGCTCAAGACCCCGCCCTGATTCATCGTCACGACCGCGGTCTTGTTCATCATCACTTCTATCAAAACCAGCCCCTGCGTTTCGGTTATCGACGGAAAAACGAACAAATCCGCGTCCTTGTAATACTGCGCGAGGGTCTGGCGGTCGAGAAAATTCAGAAATGTTATTTTGCCGGTTATATTAAGCGACCGCGCGAGCGTCTTGAGTTCATCTTTTAAAATTCCGTCTCCGGCCATAAACAGATGCGCGTCGGAATATTCGTCGAGCGTTTTTCTGAAAGACCTTAACAGCAGCGACAGATTTTTTTCTTTCCCGAGCCGTCCGGCGTAAAGAAGTATTTTGGTCTCCTCTCCGAGGCCGTGTTTTTTTCTTACGTCGAATAATCCCTTGGCTTCAAAGTCGGCTTTGTTTACGCCCGTGGGCAGCACTACTATGCGGGACTTTACGCCGTAGGAAACAAGTTCGTCTTTCATCTGAGGGGAAGGCGCAACCACACAATCGCATTTATCAGAGTAACGTCTTACAATACCTTCCGCCATTTTAGGCGACAAAACCTTTCCCTTGAAGAAATAGTGAACGTATTTCGGATAAAGCGTATGATAAGTGTAGAGAAGAGGCAGCCCCCACTTACGCGCCAAATGGACTCCGTAGAGGCCAACGCTGAACGGCGAGTGAGTGTGTATGACATTAAGGTCCAGAGCTTTTATGGTGTCGTAGGTTTTTTTGCTTAACCCCGGCAAACCTATTCGATACGGCGGATAGAAGAGAAACGGCACCGACGGAACGCGGATAATATTCGATTGCGTGTCTTTATACGCCGGATAGCGGGGAGTGACTATGTAAGTCGGATGCGACATTTTCGCGGCTTCTATAAGAAACATGTCCAGAGCCGTTACGATACCGTCGATTCCGGGACGATATACGTCAGAAAAAAACCCGATATTCATACAGTTGCCATCCCCGGGTCGCCGCGCTTAACTTTTGCCTTTGATGACGGTTTATTCAGCAGGCCACCCGCCAGAATAATATCTTTTTTTATTTGTTTTTTCAACACTCGCGTGCTCGCAAATTTTTTGTCGTCGCGGATTTTATCGATAAAAAAAACTTTCCATTTCCGCGCGTCTTTCACTGCGTTCAGAAAACCTTCGGGGGATATAACGTGGAATTCAAGGCGATTTTTTTTGAGGCGCAGCAAAGTCGGCGATTTTCCCGCGTAGGCGGCCGCTTTAAGCATTATCGGCCGGCGATTGTCCGTTGCCGGCGACGCGAAACACGCGAAAATTCCGGCGGGCAGCATTTTTTCGCGCGGGACATTTATGTTGACGGTCGGAAAACCGAGTTTGGCGCCCAGCCCCGCGCCCGATGTCTTGGCGCCCGATACGGAGTACGGTCTGCCCAGCATACGTGATGCGGTCTTAACGTCGCCCCGCGCGACGGCCCTGCGCGCGGCGCTCGACGATATTATGCTTCCGCGATGTTTCAACGGCTTCTCGACGATAAGTTTTATTTTGCGGCCGGCTTCGCGCAGTATGGCCGGAAGGTCCTGCGCCTTTCCGGCGGCGTTTCTGCCGAATCTGAAATCATATCCGGCGACTATCGCGGCGGGATTTAACCTCAAGAGTATTTTCCGCGCGAAATCCTCCGGCGAAAGCCGCCAGAGTTTATTCCCGCCGTCGAGCGCGATGACTTCGTCGGCGCCGGCTTCTATAAGCAAGGCGGCTTTTTCTTCGGCCGATGTCAGCGCGCTTCCCGTCCTCACGCCGAACGGTTTCTTGAAAGTCACAGCCACGCACTTTGCGCCGATTTTGCGGGCCGCGCGCGCGGCCCGTCCGATAAGCCGCGCGTGTCCGCGGTGCACACCGTCGAAGTTGCCCACACTCAGCACCGCAAGCGGCGGATTATCAGTTCCGGGAGTAACGTATCCCGCCTGTCTCGACGTCATTTATCTTTTGTCTCTCCGTGAGATTTTACCCGTCGATTTTTTTAGCCAATCGGATTTGCCGCCAGTTTTTTGAATCAGTTTAAGACCGCTTATTTCAATTCCGCGCTCGACCGCTTTGAGCATATCGTAAAGCGTAAGCGCCGCTACGGCCGCCGCCGTAAGCGTCTCCATTTCCACGCCTGTGGCGTATTGTGTCGCCGCCGACGCCGTAATACGCACTTCTCCCTCGGCGAATGTGAATTGTACATCCGCGTGCGAGAGATTTATCTGGTGTGTCAGCGGAATCAGTTCCGATGTCTTTTTTGCCGCCGCGATCGCGGCTATTTTTGCGCAGGCGAAGGCGTCGCCCTTTGAAAGAACGTTTTTCTTAAGCAGCGAAAGCGTGGCCGGAGACATTTTCAGGCAACATTCCGCCACTGCCGCGCGGCGGGTGTGTCTTTTGCCGCCGATGTCGACCATTTGTATTTTTCCGTCGGTATCAAGATGAGTAAACCGCATATTTTCGGGTCTCCTTAGTTTTTCTCAGCCGCCTATCGAATCCATTTTCACCGCGCCCGCCATCGCGAAGTCGTCGTGGTTGCGGGGTTTAATATCCGCCACATAAATGAAGCTTTCGGCTACGGCCGTGCGTTTCTCGTCCGTCGATTTTTTGCTTCTGAGCAATTGCCGCAAGTCCGCAAATTCGGGGTGGCCCAGACACGGCAGCAGTTTGCCGTCGGACGTCAGGCGGAGACGGTCGCATTTTTCGCAAAACGGTTTTGAAAGCGCCGCGACGAAACCGATTTTATGTCCGCCTTGCTTTTTGCGGTAGTATCTGCCGGGGCCGAACCCCTCGCTGTGAGTTTCACTCAGGCCCATACCGCTTACAATTTTTCGTTCAAACGCCGCAAAATCGAAAGTGTCCACGGGCCGCGCGCTGTCGGCTGCGGTCGTTAAAATCTCGGTGCCGCAGGCGCTTTTTGCCATCCCTTTTTTTACGGGCGCGTGTTTGCCCAGCGGCATTTCCTCTATGAACTTGACGTCTAAATTCCGCGCCGCCGCCCACGACAGAAAATTTTCGGCTCCGCTCTCGCCGCCCGGCCGCGCGACGGCGTTTACCGTTATCTCGTCGAACCCGGCTGCTATTGCCGCTTCAATTCCGGACATGACCGGCGATATGTCGCCGCCGGTTATTGCGCGGTAAACTTCCGCGGAAAGGGTGTCCAAGCTTATATTGAGCCGTTTGAGCCCGGCGGATTTCAGTTCCGGCGCCGCTTGTTCCAGCAGGGTGCCGTTGGTGGTCATTCCCGTCGCAAAGCCGCCGGCGACAAGCCGTCTTACAAGATCCGCTATTCCGCGCCTTACCAGCGGTTCTCCTCCGGTAAGACGTATATTTTTTATCCCGAATTTGTCCCGCGCCGTTTCAAGGATGAAAATGATTTCCTCAAAAGTAAGAATCTCCCCTCGCGGCGCAAAACCGTCCGCTCCGCTGCCTGTGCGGCAGTAACGGCAGTGCAGATTGCAGCGGTCGGTTACGGACACGCGGATGTAGTTGATTACGCGTCCGAACCTGTCGGAAAGTACGGGCATAATATTATTTAATGTTCAGTGTGACCGCGCAGCAATTCCACTGCATGCGGAAGGATGGCCAGCAGCGCGGCAGATGTCTGGCGGGCGGCTTTTTGAGAGCCGGGCAGATTTATAATAAGCGTTTTCTTGCGAATGCCGGCAGTCGCCCTTGAAAGCGCGGCGTGTTTTGTTATTTTGAAAGATTCCCAGCGTATAAGTTCGGGTATTCCCGGACACAATTTGTCCATAACATCGCGTGTGGCTTCGGGCGCGCAGTCGCGGGGACCCATACCGGTTCCCCCGACGGTAAATATAACGTCGGCAATCCCCGTGTCGCACCATTTTTTCAGCATTGCGCCGATTTGTTTGCGTTCGTCGGGAAGTATCAGCCGCGCGGTTATTTTTACGTCAAGCCCCGAAGATTGGAGACGCGAAAGTGTTTTTTCCACCGCCGGACCAGCGGTGTCGCGCCGGAGTCCGCGGCTGCCTTTGTCGGAGCACGTCAGAACGGCCGCCTTTACGTCGTTGATTTTCAAAATATGTTTTTTCATAAAATTATGATTATTTTCAACCGTCGCCGCGCTGCTCCTTATACTTTAAGCTCCACCGTGTCTCCGGGCTTGATTGATCCGCCGCGCACAACTTTTGCGAATACACCCTCGCGGGGCATAACGCAGTCGCCCAGAGTTTGTTTTATTCTGCATCCGTCGTGACAGGTTTTGCCGATGGATGTCACTTCAAATAAAACCGTTTCAGCGGCTCCTCCCCGGATTTCTATGCGCGCCCCTATCCGCGCCATTCTGAGATCCAGGCCTTTGGTCGTAATATTCTCGGCAAAATCGCCCGGAGAGATGATTATGCGCGCCGCCCCGGTGCCGCCGGCCGCCAGTTTCTCGGCCGCCCCCCAGTCCAAAAAACTGACCTCTTTAACCGACGAAAAATGTGCGTCGCCTTCAATGCCGCCGTGTTTCAGCAAAGCCGAAGAGACGGGCGCTTTCTTTTCGCCCTTTTTTTGAGCCACATTTACGCTTAACACAGTTCCCGTAAAAACCATTGCCGCTCCATGCTGCCGTCGATACTCAATTCTACAAAAATTGCCGTCGGCGGGCAAAATTTTGTATAATCCATTTCCGCCCACATTTTCGACAGTCGGACATAACTGCGGCACAACTGCCGGCTCGTCCGCAGTCCGGCGGGGCCGCAAAAGGGATATATTTTTCTGTGACAGGTTAACGTGCAATGAGCGCAAAAAAAGCGTACTTATTTTCTTTGCTGGCATTGTTGCTTGCGCTGGTTTTTTCTTTCACTTCCGGACGCAGACGTTTCGACTGCGGCGCCCCTGCCTATCAAACATCCGGAGTGGTTGCGTCGTCGGAAGCGGTAAATCTCGAAGACGCTTTCATTCGCGTAGCCGCGGACGTTAAGCCCGCCGTCGTCAATATTTCCACTGTGCACATAGAAAAAATTCAGTCGCCACGGTATGAGTTTTTCTTCGGTTCCCCGTTCGACGGTTTTTTTGAGGAGTTCTTCGGCGCCCCCCGACGGTCTCAGTCGCCGCCGCCCCGAGGGCGTCCTCAAACCAGGCGGCAGGAAGGCACCGGCTCCGGAGTTATTATCAGTCCCGACGGATATATCCTCACCAACGAGCACGTTGTGCGCGAGGCCGACGAGATTAACGTGGCTATGGCGCACGCCGACGGTTCCGAGAAAAAATACAAAGGTAAAGTTGTCGGAAAAGATACCAGAACGGACTTGGCCGTCATAAAAATATCGGGTTCCCGCCTGCCATACGCCCGTCTGGGAGATTCCGATAAAATCAGGGTCGGACAGTGGGTTGTGGCAATCGGTTCGCCGTTCGGACTGGAACAGACGGTTACGACCGGCATAGTTTCCGCGAAGCGCCAGGCGCTGTCCATAGAGGGCAGAACATACAGGGATTTAATACAGACGGACGCCGCCATAAACCGGGGCAACTCCGGCGGCCCGCTGTGCGATATTTACGGCGAAGTCATAGGTGTCAATACCGCCATATACGCGCCCACGGGAGTTTTTTCCGGCATAGGTTTTGCCGTGCCGATAAACAGGGCGAAAGCCATTCTTGATGAACTCATAAAAACCGGCAAGGTCACCCGCGGATGGCTCGGCGTTGAAATCCGTGCCGTCGACGCGGCCATAGAAAAAAACTTCAAGTTATCGTCGCGCGACGGAGCGTTTGTGGCCAACGTGCTCGACGGTTCTCCCGCCGCCGCGTCGGGTCTCAAGCGCGGCGACGTCATAGTGGACTTCGACGGCAAAAAAGTCAAAATTCCCATGGATTTGCAGGATGCCGTTTCGGCGTCGGCGCCGTCCAAAAAAGTTGCGGTTGCCGTAGTGCGCGACGGCAAACGGCTCAATCTTAATGTCGTTCTTGCCGCCATGCCCGACGAACCTTCGGCGGCGGTGTCTTCCCCGTCCGACGCTCCCGCCGCATCGTCCTACAAGTGGGAGGGGATGTCCGTGTCCGACATTACCGACGCCCTGCGGGCGGAGTTCGCCGTCGCCTCCGACGTCAAAGGCGTGATAGTCGTGGACGTCGAGGACTATTCCGCCGCCGATCGCGTAGGTATAGCGGCCGGCGACGTCGTTAAATCGCTTAACAATACCGGCATATCTTCCGTGGCTGATTTCAAAAAGGTCTCGGCGCGGGCCGATATTGCCAAGGGCGTGGTCTTCGATGTTTCCAGAGCCGGAAGATCCATTTATCTTACTTACTCCGAGGAATAGTCAATTTTGCTTTCGCGATTTTTATGAATCTGAAAAAAACGCATAACGGCGACAGGCCGACTGTCTTAATCGTCGACGACGACCGCGATTTCGCCGAAGCCGCCGCCGCTCTGATAGAAGACCTTGCCGACGTCGCCGTGGCCAACGACGGCACCGGCGCTTTGAGAATGGCCAAAACTCTGCGGCCCGCGGTGGTTGTCCTCGACGTCAATTTGCCCGACATAAACGGGTTCAGAATTTGCCGCGGGTTGAGGGATTCGTCGGACTTTTCCGGCAAGATAATAATGCTTACGGTGCGCTCGGCCTCGGGCGACCTTAAATTGGGAGTCGGAGCCGGGGCCGACGAATACGTGCAGAAACCGATTTCCAACGAGGAGTTTGTGGTTAAAGTCAGCAATATGCTTGAACGGTACCGAACGGAGACAAAATGACAAACGCCAAAATATTTATAGCCGACGACGACGCCGAAATACTTGATTTACTGATTTATACGCTTGAGTCCGAACATTACACGGTGGTAACCGCCTCCGACGGAGACACCGCCCTGCGAAAGATTGTTGAAGAAAAGCCGGACCTTATAATCCTGGATGTCAACATGCCCGGAATGTCGGGCTTTGAGGTTTGCCAGAAGGTCCGCGAAAACTCCGACATCTGTCTTACTCCGGTAATAATATTGAGTTCTCTGGCCAAAACCAAGGATAGAATCACCGGAATTAAACTCGGCGCCGACGAGTATCTCACCAAGCCGTTCGAGCCGTTTGAGCTTGCCGCCCGCGTCGAAGGTCTGCTCAAAAGAGCCCGGGAATCCCTGGCGGCAAGTCCTCTGACCGGCCTGCCCGGCAATGTGTCCATTGAGACGGAAATAAAAAACCGTCTCGCCGGCGCGGAGGAGTTTTGCGTGATATATTCCGACCTCGACCACTTCAAATCGTACAACGACCGCTACGGATTCGACAGGGGCGACGCCGTAATCAAACTTGTTTCCACGATATTTCGCACCGCCGTGGCGGAAGAGGGAAACTCCAAGGATTTCATAGGACACATAGGCGGAGATGATTTTGTCGTCGTAACCACTCCCGACAAGTGCCGGGGTATCGCCCAGAAAATCGCGGCCGTTTTCGGCGCTTTAATCATCAACCAATACGATACGGATGCCAGAAAAAACGGTTTTGTGTCGGGCAAAGACCGAGCCGGCGCGCCGGCTCAATTTCCTATTATGACTATTTCCACCGGATGCGCCAAAGTTGTTCCCGGAAAATTTCCGCATTATTCGCTGGTCGTGGAAAAAGCGCGCGAACTTCTTAAAACGGCCAAGACGCAAACGGGGAATTCGTTGGTCTGCGAGTAAGAAAGGCGCGGGTGTGCGCTAAAAATCCCCCTCTTTCCCCCTTTTACAAAGGGGGATGAAAGGGGGATTTCTACATTCGGGAAGAACGGGGGATTGTTTCTATTTGCGGATGGATACTGATATATACTGCGATGCTACGGCCTCACTATAATAAGTATAACTCCGACAATAACCGAAATCGTCAATATTGCTATCGGGAGCGTCACCGTAGAAGCGGCCTTCTGTCCCACGGCGGTAAGCGGTTTGAATACACGTTTGGCGGCCGTTCCTTTTTTTACCTTCATTACGGTTCTTTCCGCGGAAGTTGCGTTGCCAGTCGCGTCGGCTACGGATATTTTGATTTTTACCACGCCTTCTTTGGCGAGAATGGCGTAGAGAAATTTGCCGTCGGCCTCCACGTTTGTGGGAACATCGTTTACCGTAAGAGCGACCCCCGCCTCGGTTTTTCCTTCCACGTATACAAACTCGGTATCGTATTCCGCCCCGTCCTCGGGCGAATATACTTCCAGCGGCGGCGGTGTGACGTCGACCGTAAACGCGCGCGGTTCCGAATATCTGCCCTCAAATCCCAGTTGATCTATATACGACACGCGCCAGTAGTACAGCCCGTCGGGAAGACCCAGACGGGTAAAGTCCAGCGAAATTTTAGACGTTAAATCTTTTGTTTCTTCGTGGGATATACTTACAAATGCCTGTGACGTGGATACCTGCAGACGGTATTTTTTTACGGCGCTGCCGAGAATCCTTCCCGCGCTTTTTTGTTCTTCGCCCTCGCCGGATGTTTTTTCCATGCGTGCGCCCGATTGATGTTGCCTGCCCCCGGGAGATGGCATATATCCCGCATCCGGCACGGCTATCGATATTTCGAGTTTGCCGTCCCGTGACGCCTGCGCCTTGGCGTCGCGGGCGTCAATTTTTAAATCCGGCATATCGGGAAGACGCAGCGGCGCCGACGGGCTGTCGCGAAATTTCACTTCGGTCCCGAAACCTTCGCTTACCGTAACTGTTTTGCCCTGTGCGGTAACGTCAATGACACCCTTGTAAACTTCCACCAGCGTGGTTTTGTCGGCCTTGATTTTAGTTTTAAAGTCGGGCGCTTCGCTTTTTGCGGTTATCTGCGGTTTCACCACGGTTTCCGCGGTTATTATCTTGGTTTTTGAAGACCGCACCTCGCCGGCCAGGAGTTCGGCCTGATCTTCCATCTTTTCCGGCTTTACGATAAGCAGCGAATTTTCAAAAAGCCGCAGTACTTCGCCCGACGGCAATTTTACCTGCGCCTGGGATTTTTCCAGTGTGCGCACGCCGTCGTCTTCATAAAGTTCCATGTTGGTCCACGCGCGTTTCCACTCGGCTTCCTGCCTTCTTCTGAAACGGACGTCTTGCAGAATATACACCAGATGGGCCGCCCTTAAATGTTCTTTGATCAGATAAATGGGCACCTGTATCCGCATTCCGGGCAGGACTATGTTGGGGTCGTTGGACAATCTGGGATTATGTTTCAGAATATCGGGCCAGCGGCGGGGGTCTTTAAGATAAAAATTGGAGATGCTCCAGAGGGTGTCGCCCTCTTTTACGGTTATTTCCTGCAAAACTTCCGCGGAATGAGAGGGCGGCGCGCATAGCGCAAAGTAAAAAACAGCCAGAAAAACGGATAATCTGCGGGCGGTAGTCAAGTTTAGTTTTTTCGCGTCAGGCATAATTATTAAATCCCCCTTCATCCCCCTTTGAAAAAGGGGGAAAGAGGGGGATTTTTCCGTTTGAGTTTTTCACGATAGGGAGTGTAAATATGAATTTGGAGCCCTCGCCCAGCTTTGATTCCGCCCATATCTTGCCGCCGTGCGCTTCTACTATGTGCTTGCATATCGTAAGTCCCAGACCCGTTCCGCCCCTTTTCTGGCCGGCCACCTGTTGAAACTTATCGAATATTTTTTCCACGTAATCCGGAGGTATGCCTTCGCCGGTATCGATAATGGATACGCGGGCAAGTTGGACTTCGCCGTTTTCCGTTTGCGCGGCCGTTTGTTCCAGTTTAATCGTAATGCCGCCGCCGTCGGGAGTGAATTTTACCGCATTGGATATCAGATTGATGAAAACCCGCTCCAGCATGGCTGAGTCCATCTTGAATCTCAGTTCTTCCATACCCGCCGACGGCGCGATGGCGAAATTGATATTCTTTTTGATCAATATGGCTTCAAGCGCATTTGCCGCGTTTCTTGCCACCTGCGCAAGATTCGCGTAATCCGTATTGAGGCGCATTTTGCCGCTTTCGAGTTTGGCTATATCAAGAATATCGTTGATCATGGAAAGCAGTTTCTGACTCGACCGATCCATGGTGTCAAGCATTTTTTTCTGCTGGGCGGTGACCGGTCCGCCGACGCCGTCCTGCAAAAATTTCAGAAACCCGCGGATGGACGTCATGGGATTCCTTAAATCATGGGTGATAGAGTGAAGGAATATATCCTTCATGTTGTCTATCTCTTTTTCAAGCGTTATGTCTCTTAGTATCGCCACGACGCCTATGCTGGTTTTTTTCTGCGGGTGAAGAACCATATTGGACGAAGCCGTGTAGTAACTGATGGCGTTGGGGGCCGCTATCGACACTTCGCGGGGCACCGATGCCGGATTGCTGACGGCGTTTTCAAATGCCGCGCGCATACTCGCGTCGGACAGGAAATTCCACACGGGCTCTCCGAGAGCTCTGTCGCCGAGGCCCAGAAGTTTTTTGGCCGCGGAGTTGTAGAGTTCTATTCTTCCCTCGGTGTCGGTCATAATAAGGGCGTCGGTCATGGCCAGTATGACGGCCTCCGTTTTTGTTTTTTCGGAGATAAGTTTGTCCACTTGCATTTCGTCGTAACGCATAATTTCCACGGCCATCTCGCCGAACGAACTCGACAGTTCCTCTATCTCGTCTCCCGTTTTTATTTTGGCCAGCGCGGGAGCGACCTCAAAATCCCGCTTCGATATTTTCCGCGCGGCCTCACTGAGGCGCAGTATGGGCAGGGTTAATCCTCTGGCTATGAAAAATGCCAGTATCGCCGCGGCTAAAACGCTGATAAGCGTAAGATACAGCGTATCCTTCTTCATTCTCTCGACGGATATGTACGCCTCGTCCTTGTCCTGCTGCACCACCACGCCCCATCCGGTTTCTTTCACCGAGGTGAAAGCGCCCACCGCCGACTTGCCTCCGGGCAGCACGTATTCCGACGAGCCGACGGAATCCGATGTCAGAGAATTTTTTACGATATCGAGTTTGGCTATATCTTCGAGCCGCGCGCCGGATTTTCCGGGGATTATTTTTTGGGCGGCGTCATCGTATGCCGGAAGAAAAATTCTTCCGGCGGAGTTGACCACAAACACTACGCCGGATTTGGCGAAACCCGCGCGCGACACATAGTCGTTGAGTTGTTGAAGAGAAATTTTTACGTATAGCGAATGAGTATCGGTGAGAGGATAAAATTTGCCGACTATGTGCGGGCGGTCGGTTATTTCTGTCGACATCTCGGGGACGCGGCTTGCGATGAATCTTTTGAAAAGATCTTCGCCGGAATGGTCTACCAGCGACGGATTGGCGTCTCTGTCCGGATTGTATGCTTTCAGCAGTTCCCTGCCCTTATTGTCCACTACGGCAATCGAGACGAAACTCGGGTTGGTGTCCAGAAGCACTTGCAGTATGCTGTGTTTTTCCCGCCAGTCGATATTCGCCCGCAAACTTCGCGCGGCTATCTTTATTTCCCTGTTGATTTCTTCCCAGTAATCCGATATTTTTTGCGCCGCGGATTCGGCCAGCGTGGTGTGGATTTCAAGAATCGCGTCCTGCATTCCCACGCGGTTTATGTTGATAGTGCGCATGCCGATAATGGCCGCCGGCATTGTTGCGATGGCGACCATTATGAGGGCAAGTTTCGGGAATAATTTCAGTTTGAACATATAATAAAGAAGTGAATAGTGATTAGTGAATAGTGGCGAGTAGAAGCGAAAAAGAGTTTTTACTATCCACTAAACACTATTCACCAACCACTTTTTTATCGTATCTCGTCGAGACGTTTTAGGGCGATTTCAACCGTGAGTCCGAAATCGGCCTTATACGCTACGGGAACTTGTTTGTTCGACGGCAGTCGCAGCGCAAGGAAATTCATCGCCGCGCCTCCGCGTCTTATCTCAAAGTGCAGGTGCGGGCCCGTTGCGACGCCCGTCGAGCCGACGTAGCCGATGATCTGACTCTGCCGGACTCTCGATCCACGGGCTATTTTAGCAAATCTCGACAGGTGACCGTAGTATGTTTCGTAACCGTTCGGATGGCGCACGCGCACGAGATTTCCGTATCCGCCGGAATAGCCCTTGAAGGATAACGTTCCGTCCCCTATGGAAGAGACGGGCGTGCCCGCCGGCGCCACATAATCGACGCCGTGATGCGGGCGGTATATCCTTAAAACCGGATGGTAGCGATTTCTGGAAAAATAAGACGATATCCGTCTGTAACTCAGCGGAGCCCTCAAAAAAGCCAGCCGCAGCGATTTGCCGTCGGGGGAATAGTAATCGTAGTCGAGGTCTCCGTTTCCGAAACCCACGGCGACGAATTTTTCCGAGCGGTTGATGTATTCCGCCGCGACGATTTTCTCTATTATCCGGCGTTTCTGCCGCTCCCCGCTCCCCGCGACTTTTTCCGACCAGATTATCTTAAACTCGTCGCCTTCGCGCGTGTCGGTCAGAAAGTCCACCTGCCAGGAGAACAGTTCCGCGAACCTTATTATGAGTTCGCCGTCGATACCGCGCGAGGCCATCGCTTCCCAAAGCGACGATTTAACCTCGCCGCGGGCGGTCATAGTAGTGGTTTTTACGTCCATTGCGAGGCCCTCGGCGGCGAATTTGCCGTCGTCGCCCGCGGCAATTTCGTAATACTCGAAACCACGCTGGGGATAATACGAAAAGGATATCAGCATTCCGTCGGTGGAAGTTACGACCTTGTAGTAGTCGCCTTCGCGCGAGCGCCTCAGGTTGAAGACCTTTTGCAGGTTATAGGAAATTTCCGCGATCGTCGCGGGAGTTATTGCGTTGTCGCTTAACGATGCCGACAGGGTTTCGCCCGACGACACCGTATGCTCCACGGTGATGGTTTCGGGAGCGCGGGAGCATCCGGCGGATATAATGGCGGCGCAGAATATGCCGACGGCGAGGAAGTTTTTCATCATCGTAAAAAATAATTTTTCAGGGTTTTTCGGGCGGGTTACCAGGTGGTCTTTACCTCTTGCCAGGACTTTATTTCCATCGGGGTTTCGGAAAGCTGCACGCCGTAGGCCACGCCGGTATCGTAGAACACCGTGAAATTGTTCATTGTTATATCGTCCTTTACGTAGACCGAACCCAGGATGGACGAGTTGCCGGCGTTGCCCAGTTGTCCTCCGCAGTAGAGAAATCCGCGCATTCCGCACGGTCGGATTGACGGACTTTGGCTGCCTATTACATAAGAACCCGTTGCTTCGCCCGGATAAACGTAGGCGGGGGTCACTTGTTTTTTCTTTACATACTCCAGCTCCGCGCCCGGCGGAACGTACGCCGTAAAATTAACGCCTTGCGCGTCGAAATTTACATTTCCCATTCCCACGAGCGCAAGTAGTTGAAGAAACACGTCGCTGTCTACGGATAACGTGCCGTCCGTGTATATTACCGACGTGGAACTTCTGAAGTCATATTTGTTGCCCACGCCGCCCTGTCTTTTTATTCTTATGCCGCCGCTGTTGGCCGCCGCGAGAAATATTCCGCTTCCGGGCGGATTGGCCACGGCTTTGGCGGCCCCGACTTTCTTTAAAATCTCTCCGGTTCCCGTGTCGACGGATATCCGCGAAAAAGACGCAACATTTATATAGTAATCGACGTCAATCACCGGTGGCGACCCCAAGTCCTCGTACGCCCAGTACTCCACATTGTCGGAATTAAGAGGATCAGGGTTGGTGTCGCGTCCGACTATTCTGCCTTTGGAAACCTTGCGGGGATACCAGTCGGCCGGCGCCTGGGTGATGGCGCTGTAACTTACGACCGGCCCCCAGTGAACTATCAAACCCGGCTTCCACTGCATCGCTCCGTCGACGGATATGGCATTGTCGAACGCCTTGCGGGCGTATATGGCTTTAAGCGCGCGATTTTCCGGCGGTTGTATGGTGCGTCCTTCCGACACTATGGTTATTTCGTTTTCCAATGGTCCGGACGTTATGCGTATTCTGTACTGCCCGCCGATTATGTCGTCGTAAACGGAGTCAAAGTGATAGCCGTCAAGCGGCGTTCCGTTTTTTATCTGAGTCCAGTTGGATGTGGAGATTTTTATCGTCCAGAGTCCGCGTTCAAGACCCGCCTCGGCCAGATTGAAAGCCGTCACGCTTTTTTGCTCTTTCACCGTCCAGACGGCCTCGCGCTCCACCCAAATTACGAAAAGCGGCAGCATTATGCCGAGTATCACGAGTATCGCCAGAATCGGAACCAGCATCTGGCCTTTTTCGCCGGAGATAAAATTTGTTTTCGTCATTTGTTCATCACCATAACTTTTTCAGAGGCCATATGAAGGGCCTTTGTCCGCAATTCAAATATTTCCTGTTCCAGCGTCAACGATACCGATATGATTGACAAATCCTCGGACTTCGGAGGCGTAAACGCAAGGTATCTTATGTCCTCGGTCAGCGTTCTTGAATTGGTATTTCCGCCGGTGGTCACATCCATCATGAGACGCCTGCCGTTCTGATAAAACGACCAGACCTGCCCGTCGATTCTGGTAAAGGTTATGCGCGAATAGGGCGGCTGGCCGTTGACGCGGTCCAGCGTTACCGTGCTGACTTTGGCCTGTCTGAGATTGCGGTTTATAATAGAGAATATCACGCGGGCGTCTCTTTGAAGATTGATACGCACTTTGCTTAAACCCATATATCTGTTGAACTGGATCATAATCTGGGCGCCCAATGAAAATATCACGCCCATCATGGCTATAACCACCATCATTTCCGTCAGAGACATACCCCGCTTATTTTTTTTAATCATGGGAGTTACCAGTCAAAATTTACGTCGGACAGAGTTACGCCGGGCGTTACCGCGATGTTTGACGCCGTGCGAGTGCTTACAAAAACGGTGAGTCCGGAAACAGTCGGATAGAACGCCGCCATGTTGTAGAGCGTAGAGCCGCCGCGGACTTCCAGGGCGTAAGTGCCGTTTTCATAACTATTGGTCATATAATAAATCTGCGGCATATTCGGAACTATGACCGGCGGAGCGCTTGCGGATATTGACGATGTCGACGCGAATATCATTACGCCCGTCGAAATCGGATGTCCGTCGGAGCGCACATTGCCGGCAATCCTGCCGAATGCGTCGGTCACGGTGAAAGTTCCCACGAATAAGCTCTCGCCCAGCGATATATTTGCGGTTATCTCGTCGGGATCCGATGTTTCCTTGGCGTCAAGCTCCGGTTTTATCGTGCGCGTTCCCGTCGAAATATTCAATATGCTGAACCTTCCGTTCTGCGCCGACATCCCCACGCCCAGCACCGCGCCGCTCTCGTTGGCTGCCGTTACGGATATGCCGGGAAGCGGATTTATGCCGTCTCTGGTAATCCATCCGTCGACGCTTCCTCCCTGTGAAAGAACAAAATCAACTCCCGAAGTGACTGCTCCCAGCGTAACCGCGACGTTGTCCCTGGTCTGGCTCACGTAGTAGGAATTGTCCATATTGGGATTTGCTTCGACCGTATACGTTTCCGGCGTCACCGCCGCGATGTATCTTCCGGTAGTCGGATTGGCGGTGACTTCCGTCGACCCGATTCTTATTTTAATGGGCGACGGCGCGGATATCGGCGCGTTCAGCGCGTTGGTCACCTTGCCCGATACGTAGCCGGCAAGGAGTTCCTGATTTATAAAAGCCGAATGGAAGTCGGCCGACGGCCATGACGGCACGGTATCGGCCGACGGAACATTGACTACCTGTCCGTCGGACGTTATGGTTACGGAAGATAACGAACACGACAGTGTGCCCGAAGTAATCAAAATTATGTGTTGCCCCGTAGCGACCGAAGTGAGCGTGAACTCGGCCGCCGGCGGCGAACCGGTTTGCGAGGCCGTCACAGAGTACGACAATCCGTCGTTGGCGCTGACGGCGGCGCCTATGGCGGGCTTTCCCGCTACGACTGTCGCGGAATCGGATGAGTTTTTCGGCGGATACGACAAGGGCTTATATCCGATGAAGTCGTCGGAGTTATTGTGGGAGTCGTAGCATCGCGCGAACGTTCCGACGATGCCGCCCGTCGATGTTTTTCTGACGAACTGCTCGCCGCGCTCAAGTCCCAGTGATGGTTGTGGTATGCCGTTGCCTTCGCGGATGGGAGCGACTTTATTCCCGCCAGCGTCCACCCCGCGGTTCCAGCCGGCGCGGTCTATCCACTCGCCGTCGGAAATGCGGTATATCCCGACACCGCCGCCTGCGTAGGTCGGGCCGCTGTCTTCTTTGCATTTTATCACGTTCGGGTAGTCGTCCGTGGCCGTGTTCCAGACGGCGTCGGCGTTGCGAGCGATGCCGCCGATGATTATCGTGGTCGTGTTGGCGGCCAGATAATAACTTTGAGGCGGTATCGCAAGGGTGACATAATCCAGATTGATTGTCGTCGGCGGGTCGCTGTCGTCGTCTCCCGTGGATTTGTATTTGAGGCCGAAGACGCCCGAGTTTGCGCCGGTAGCCATTACCCACGCCGATGTCGTGGGATTGAATAATTCGACATACTCCTGGTCGAATACTGTGCTTGCGTTGAGAGTGCTTCCGACCACCTGCGATATTACCGGCCCGTTGTTGAGCCAGGCGTAACCGCGCGCCGTTCCCGACGCCATAGCCACCAATGCGAAGTTCTCCTCGGCTATTTCATTTTCTCCCAGGGTAATCTTGCGGCTTTGCGGAAAATATCCTCTGGCTTCGGCGTACAAAGTGTGCGTGCCATCGAAGCATTTTATCAGATAACTGCCGTCGGACGCGCTTGCCGAGCGCCATGCAATGTTCTCGGCGATAAAAATGTTGGCGCCCTCAATGGGCTGAGCCGACGAATATTTTTTCACCGTTCCGGCCACGCCTGCGCTCAGTTTGATTGTGTCGGGATTTGCTATCACACTTTTTATCTGCAACAGTTTCTTTTCGTTGCGTTGCGTCCAAACCACGCTTACCGTCACGGCTTTCATTCCCGTGTCCGGAGTGGAGCCGAAATATTTCAGTACGTTCCCGACTTCGGCGGCCATTTGAACATACGTGAGACGTTCGTACATCACTCCGCCTTCAAGAATCGCTTCCGGCGGATAGTACGCGGTGTCGTAGGCAACTGTGGTGGACAGGTCTGTCCTGTAGCTGGGCGACGGCGTCACCATAAGGCGGTTGTAAGAAATTTGACGGAGTATCTGGATTTTTTCCTGGGCGAGATTGGTGGCAAGGGTGCGGTTTTTAGTCGATTGTATGGCGTTTGTGATGGTATTAAAGGTGGACACGGCGGCAAGGAAAGCTATGGAAATGATTGAAACGGCCACCATAACTTCCACAAGGGTGAAACCCGCGCGGCTTTTTAGCCGCGTCGACACCATATATCCGCGATTTTGTGTTTTCATGTTAATCGGTACGCGATGCCGTTTTAATGAAAAACGAGATTGGGATATGATAGTATCCTAATCCCGGCCTCTAATAATCTCGACCTCTCTACTGATAGCACAAAACTCCGCCGGTTTCAAGTTATTTTTGTCGATGAGCCCAAAATCACTTTTTAATAAGCGGAGCCGTCGCCCTTGCGACGATAGCGGTCGCTTCGGCTATTGATATGGATCTTTTCCCGCCGCTTGCGCAGGATGTCGAGTTGAAAGAGAATCCGGCGGCGTGCTTATGTCCGCCTCCGCCATAACCGGTGACTATCGGCGTGAGGTCGATTTTTTTTGAGCGCATACTCACTTTAATGACGCCTTTGGCGGCGGGTTTTGCCTTAGCCGCGCCGACATCGGGGACTTCACGGATAAACGCCGCAACCTCGGAATCCCTGAGCATAATCGGAAAATTGACGAATCCTTCGGTGTCGCGCCACGTCGCGCCCGTCTCACGGAAGTCGCGGGCGTTTATGGTTATGACGGCCAGGCGGCCGTCCAAATAAGTTTTTGTCGACGAAAGCGCACGGCTCAGAAGTTTGATTTCGGCCATGGACTTATTGGCAAAAACTTCGGAACTCACTTTTGCGGGGTCGGCCCCGTTTCGCATTAACTCCGCCGCGGCTTCCAAGGTCTCCGGAGTGGTATTTTGCTGCACGAATCTGCCTGTATCCGTCAACATTCCGGTATAGAGACATTCGGCTATTTTTTTTGTGATGGGAGCGCCCATTTTTTTAAGAAGACGCAATATCATAAGGCACGTAGCGCTGGAATCGGGCTCTATCCAGTTGATGTCGCCGAACGACGCGCTCACCAAATGATGGTCGATATTTATTATCGTTCGTGCCTGGCGTGGCGATATGAGATTACCCATTCTGGCCAGATCCGAACATTCAAGAATCACGGCGGCGTCGTACTTTGTCGACGGCGGCACGGCTCCGCGTTTTATCAGAGAACTACCCGGAAGGAATTTGAGATATTCGGGCAGCGGTTCCTTGGTGAATACGGACACTTTTTTTTTCATCGCGCCGAGAGCGTGGGCAAGAGCCAGCGCCGATCCCGCCGTGTCGCCGTCGGGACGCTCGTGGCCCGCTATAAAAATCGAGCGGGAACGTTTGAGGACATCGGCAATTTGTGCGATTGTGCGTTTCATAACGGGAGTGGTTAGTGGATAGTGGTTAGAAAAAACTCTTTTTCGCTTCTACTCGCCACTAACCACTACTCACTGCTTTTCTCGCGTTCAATTTTATCGAAAATTTCAAAAACCTTCGCCGCCCTCTCGGGCGTGGCGTCGTACTCGAAAGATAATCTGGGAAAATTCCGCGTGTGCAGAACTTTGGAAATATGTTTTGAAAAGAAACCCACCGACTGACCCAGAACGGACAACGCGGCCGCGGCGTCTTTTTCGTTGAGAACCGAGAAATAAACTTTGGCGTTTTTTATGTCGGGGCTTACAGTTACGTCGGTTATGGTTATAATGGCCTTTGATGTCTTTTTAAGTTTGAATACCAGGGAAGATATCTGTTGTTGCAAGAGTTTTGCCACTCTGTCGGTTCTGCGGGACATAGTTAAGTGAATAGTGAATAGTGGTTAGTGATTAGTGATTAGTGCAGGCGGCAGGTGTTTTTGTTTTTTACTATCCACTATCCACTCGCCACTAACCACTTTTATAAAAGCCGTTTTACTTTCTCGACCGTATACACTTCTATAATATCGTTTTCTTTGATGTCTTTGAAGTTCTCAAGCGTTATGCCGCACTCAAATCCCTTTTCCACCGACGACACATCGTCTTTTACGCGCCGAAGGGACGATATTTTTCCGTCGTAAACTATGGCGCCGTCACGCAGTATGCGGGCTTTGGCGCCGCGCAGCGCCTTGCCTTCGGAAACGTAACATCCGGCTACCGCGCCGACCTTGGTAATTTCGAATTTTTTTCTGACCTGAGCGCGTCCTGCCACCGTTTCCTGAAGTTTGGGATCCAGCAGGCCCTCGAGGGCTTTTTTAATATCGTCAAAAAGTTCGTAGACGATTCTGTAAGTTCTTATTTCCACTCCGAACATGTCGGCCATCGCCTGATTGGCGGCGTCCGCTTTCACGTTGAAGCATATTATGGCCGCGCCCGTGGTTTTGGCAAGGTTTACGTCGGACTCGCTGACGGGGCCTACGCCGGCGTGGACTATTACTATGGTGAATTCCGGATGTTCTATGCGCTCGATGTGGTCTCTGACCGCCTCAAGCGATCCGGCCACGTCGGCTTTTAATATCAGCCGAAGAATTTTATCGTCTTTTTTGTCGAGGTCGCTTAAACCCCACATCGCGCGGGCGGAAGATTTGCGAGCCGCTTCCTTCATCGAAAGCTTTATGCGCTCGACCGTCTCCCTGGCTTCTCTTTCGTTTTTTATCGCGTAAAATCTGTCGCCCGGCGACGGCAATTCCGAGGCGCCCAGCACCAGCACGGGCGTAGACGGCCCCGCGGCGTCCACCTTCGCGCCTGACTCGTCGAACATTGCCCGCACTTTGCCGACCACACTGCCGGCTACGAAGACGTCTCCGGCTCTAAGCGTGCCGTTTCTTACCATAAGCGTTACGCTGAGTCCCTTGCGCGGGTCGAGACGGGACTCTATGACCGCTCCCGACGCGGGCGCATTGGGGTCGCTCTTTAGTTCCATCATCTCCGACTGAAGGTGTATTGCGTCTAAGAGTTTGTCTATGTTTATCTTGTTCCTGGCCGATATCTCGACCATAAGGATATCGCCGCCCCAGTCCTCGGGGGCGAGATTATGCTGATTTAATTCCGATTTGATTTTATCGGGGTTGGCTCCCGCCACGTCGATCTTATTTATGGCTACGATGATAGGCACTCCGGCCGCTCGAGCGTGGTTAATGGCTTCTACGGTCTGCGGCATAACACCGTCGGCCGCCGATACAACCAGCACCACGATGTCCGTAACTTTTGAACCGCGCGCCCTCAGAGAAGTAAACGCTTCGTGACCCGGTGTGTCCAAAAAGGCCACATCGCCTTTGGGCGTCTTCACGCGGTAGGCGCCTATGTGCTGCGTTATGCCGCCGTGTTCGCCTCCGGCCACATCTTCGTGCCTTATGGCGTCAAGCAATGTCGTCTTTCCGTGGTCGACGTGACCCATTACCGTGACTATCGGAGCCCTTGGAGTGTCGCCGGTAATTTTTTCTTCGACATCCGGCATTTCGCCGACGGCCTTGAACTTTATTTCGCAATTATAATCCCCGGCGACTAACTCTGAAAGTGTTTTATCTATGCGCTGGTTGATGGTGACAATTTGGCCCAACGTGAAGGCCTTCTTTATTATGTCAAGGGGGCTCACGCCTATCTTCTGCGCTATACCCTTTACGGTCTCAAATTCGTTGATGGCAATCGCGCGCTTAGGCGCGGGCGGAGCGGCCGGCGTCGCCGGCACAACTTGCGGAGCGGGGATTGACGGAATTTCGGCGGATTTTTCTTTTTCCGGCTCGACGGCTTTTGCGGCGGGCGTTTTTTCCGGCGCGATAATTTCCGGCGCGGCTTTGGCGGGATGCTCTGCGGCTTTGGCGACGGCTGCGTCCCGGGGTTTTACTGCCGCGGGTTTAGCGGCTGCTGCCGGTTGAACGCTTGTCGGCTTTGCGTCCGCGGGAATCTTTGCGGTTTCCGCCTTGTGAACTTCCTTGACGGCCGAGGTCTTTCTTGATTTTTTGACGACGGGCGTGGCGGCTGCGACCGCCGGCTGCTCTTGGGCTGCCGGCTTGAAAGCGCTCGCCGCCGCCGCTTTTGCGCGCGATGGCTTTTTCGCCGCGGGCGCCTTGTCTGTTGTTTTGGCCGCGCGGACGGTCTTGGTCTTGGGAGCGCTCTTGGGCGCGACCAATGGTTTTGCCCCCGCCGTTTTCTTGACGGCTTTACTCTTGGAATCTTCTTCGCCCGCAGTTTTTGTTTTTTTTGTCGTCATAATTGTGCGCCTCGTGCGGTCGTTCCACGCGCTTGTGCGCTTTTTGCGGAACGACCTGAGTTATTTTGTACGATTTAGTACCCGCCGATTATTCTTCCGCGTCGGTTTTCTTTTCTCCGGCCGGTTCGGTTATTGCTTCTTCGGCTGCGGAACCTTTGCCGAGGTTGTCGCCGGATACTTCGGTTTTAGATTGAGCCGGTTCGGCTTTCACCTTGGTTTTTGATACTTTTTTGGATGCCGGTATATCTGTCGTCGCGTCTTCGGGCGATTGTATGGACAATTTGGCCGCGGCTATTATTTTCTCCGCGGTTTTAGGGCCGATACCCTGCAATGTGGTCAAATCGTCCACGCTCGCATCGGCTATTTTTTGAATACTGGCGAAGCCCGCTTTGGCAAGAACCTCCGAGGTTTTTTCGCCTATACCTTTTATTTGAGAGACGACGGCTACTTTATCGTGCGCTTTTTCCTCGTCACGCAGTTTTTTTGTGGCTTCCGACGTGACAACGAGGTTCCATCCGCTTATTTTCGAGGCCAAACGCACGTTATGTCCCGTGCGGCCTATCGCCAAAGACAGCACAGCGTCGGGGACTATGACTTCCACGGTCTTGTCCTCGACGGACCTGACCGAAAGCTGAATGTTTTTCGCGGGGCTCATCGCCTCTTCTATAAGTTTGAAAGCGTCCCTGCTGTTGTGTATCAGATCGATTTTTTCGCCGTTGAGTTCCTCTATTATCGGGCGGATTCTGGCTCCGCGCACGCCTATGCAGGCGCCTACGGCGTCCACCCTGGGATTTTTGGAATCGACTATCATTTTTGTGCGCATTCCGGGCTCGCGCTCTATGCGGACGATTTCGACTATCTTCTCGTAAATTTCCGGTATTTCAAGTTCAAATAATTTCTGAACAAACAGCGGGTCGCGGCGGGAAAGTACTATCTGCGCCCCCTTGGGCGTTTCCTCAATTCTGACCAGCACCGCGCGTATGTGTTTTCCGACGGAAAAACGCTCGCCGGGTATTTGCTCTTCCGGCGGTAGCACGGCCTCCGTCTTGCCTATGTCGAGTATTATGGAGCGATTGGAGAACTTAAATACGTTCCCGCTTAAAATCTCGCCTATACGCTTGGAATAATCGCTTATTATGGCCTCTTTTTCTTTTTCTTTTATCTTCTGAACTATAACCTGTCTGGCCGTCTGGGCCGCAATGCGCGAGAACTCGTTTACGTCAAGAGGAATACGTATTTCCGTGCCCGCGGCCGCCTTCGGGTCGATGGCTTGTGCGTCGTTGACGCTCATTTCCAGCAGCGGTTTCTCGACGGCATCGGCGACCATTTTCACCACACAAGCCGTCATTGCTCCGGTTTCGGGGTCTATGTGCGCTTCGGCGTTAATATCTTTGCCGTGCTGTTTTCTGTAGGCCGAGACGATGGCCGTCTCGATGAGGTTGAGTATCTCCTCTTTCTTTATGCCCTTCTCGCGCTCCATCTGTTCCATTATCGCTATCAGTTCGCTTTTTTGGGTTGACATAATTTCTCCGATATTTTAAGTAAGGCGAAAAGCGCCGAAAAACCGTGAATGGCCGAATTGTGAAGAGTGAAGCGTGAATGGTTAAGAGTAATTCACCCTTTACGATTTACACTTCAAGATTTGCACTTCACGTCCTTTACTATTTTTACATCTCCGGTTCCAATCTGGCTCTGGCTATCGACTTTAAGGGGAAAACGGCCGTTGCGCCGTCCTCGAATTTAAGTTTGACGGAACCGTTTTCAAATCCCGCTATTTCTCCGACGAAGCGCCTTTGCGAATCAACGGGAGCGTAAAGAGTAATCTCGGCCCGCTTGCCCGTAAAACGCTTAAAATCTTTCTCTTTTTTCAGCGCGCGTTGAATGCCCGGCGAAGAAATTTCCAGGCAATAGGCGCCCGTCAGTTCGCCGGCAAAATCTTTCTCCATCGCGTCCGAAACCGCCCCGCTCACCCTCTGGCAATCGTCGAGAGTAACGCCCGGACATCCTTCGGCGGCGTCGATAAAAATTCTTAATACCCATCTGCCGCCTTCCGAAAGATACTGAAGGTCGACAATCTCAAATCCCGCCTTATCCACAACGGGCGACAGCAGCGTTTCCAGACGTTCGGCTTTTGACATGATTTTAAGATGTGGGTTGCAAAAAAAAAGCGGTGAGCGGCTCGTAAACAAGCGGCTCATCGCCACTATCACTTCACGCCGGTATTGTACAAAAAATGCCGACGGAAGTCAAATGAATAAAACAGTGGCCAGTGGCGAGTGGTTAGTGGCGAGCAAAATCAAAAAGTTTTTCTAACCACTAACCACTCGCCACCCGCGTCCGCCATTTGCCGGTCGGGGGAATTAAATATGGTATAATCTCCCGATGAAATACACTGAAAAACTTCACCGTCGCCGTCGCATATACACAGGCAAAAGCGTAAACTTTTCCGCCGATGTCGCCCGCCTTCCCGACGGCAAAACTTCCGTCCGCGAATATCTGGAACATCCCGGAGCCGTGGCCGTCCTGCCTCTTATGCCCGGCGGGCGACAGGCAGTTTTCGTAAGGCAGTACCGCTATCCTGTCGGCAAAGAAACCCTCGAGATTCCCGCCGGTAAACTGTCCGCCAAAGAAAATCCGCTCGCTTGCGCGAAAAGGGAACTTGAGGAAGAGACCGGCATGCGGGCCGGATCGATAAAAAAACTTTTTTCGTACTGGCCTTCGGCGGCTTTCAGCACGGAGGTCATACACGTTTACGTCGCCACGCGCCTTGCGCGGGGCAGTTTTAATCCGGATTCGGACGAATTTATCGAGCCGGTTATCGTCGATATAGACGAAGCGATCTGTATGGTGCGCAGGGGGCTCATCAGAGATTCCAAAACGGCCCTCGCGCTGTTGTATTACGAAACTTTTATCCGAACGCGCGCGAATCGCGGGCAAATCGTTAAGCCGGGCAAGCTCGGCAATTATATGGAGCACCGGAAGATTCTTGTAGTCGCCGACCTTGGTCGGCTCACAGCAAAAAAAGCCGAGCAAGCTCGGCAACTACAGTGCTTATGCGCGCGAGTGAGACAAAAGTCACAAAAAAAACTCTTGACTTAAAAACAATAATTTGCTATATAGTGACTGCGATATAAGTACCCGAAACGGCAAACCCCGGGAAACCGGGGGACGCAAAGCCGTCAGGCGGCATAAGCAATTTATAAATTGTCGCCGCTTGGCGTCCCGATTTTACGTCGGGACACGGGCCTAAATTCCGCCGTTGTTTGGCGGGACACGGCGGCCGGGTTGCCGAAGGTATAAAACGATGACATTGCGTTTAGCGCTGGCACTTTTATTGTTTACCGGATCGTATATGGCCGCAACACCGGCCGATGCGCGTCCGGTTTATTTATTTTCGGGGGTTACGGATTCCTCGTTTTACGAGGATTTGGACGTACGCGACTCCCGCAACAGAGTTTTGAGCGACGCGAAGTCGGTGTTGATGCTGCGCGAGACCTTCGCGGTTTCGCTTTACCAGATTCTTATGGTCAGGGGCGCTCCGCTTGCCGCTATGGTTAAGGGCGTTGTGGGACGCAATTTCCCGGACTGTTCGTCGATCGGCGTTCCTGCGCGGAAGTTTATAACCGGCGCCAAGTCGCCGGCAGCCATCATCGCCGAGCGGCTTGAAAAAATCGCGATACAATCCTCCGCCGCATTTCTTTCGGTCGTAATGGCCGGCGGCGTTTTCATTTTTGCGGCTAAACGGCCCCCCGTTTCGGTCCGCTCCTTTGAAGTCCTGCGTTGTTGATTTATCCCTCCATCCGCAAATGTGCGGACGGGTTCAGACCTGTTCGTACGCAATCGAATTAAAATCGCTTTTTATTAACTGATGTAGTTGCCGGTCGCCACGCTTGTCATTGCGAATCAAGTGCTTGCACTTGATGAAGCAATCTCTGCCGAACGTGAGATTGCTTCCCCGCCAGGGCGGGGCAGGCAGTCAGTCGCTGCGATCTTTCCTCGCAATGACAACACGAAGTTTGATTGTGACCCGTGTTATCCATGCGCGCGCGTGCGCGTATATACAACGCGGGAACTTACAAGCCGCGGTTGCACTGAACGCAGAGCGACAGGCCGAGACCTGAACCTGCTTCGACCCGGAGAGCGAATATGATATACCCGGTCGTCGTAAAAAAAATAGCGGACCAAAAATACGTGGCTTACTGCCTCATAACGGATTCCATCTTCGCTTCGGCTCCGACTATGCGTTTGGCGCTGGAGGACGTAAGCGGCCAGTTCGCCTCGCGCGTGCACGACAAGGAAGCGCTCATAGACGTAATAGTTATGGCCGATAACACCGCTGATCGCGCCGAGGCGGCGGGGTTTGATACGGGAAAATGGGCATGAAAATTAACAGCCGGAGTTTGATTATCGCGCTATTGGCTTCGGTGACGCCGCTTTTCGGGATGTCGGCCGCCGTGGTAAATGTGGGCGCCGAAATATCGGCGTTAAAAGGCGGCAAGACCGACAGAAAGATAGAGGCCGCCCGCCGTCTGGGAAAATCCGGCGATGCTTCCGCCGCGGCGGCTTTGACGGGCGAATTGTCGTCCCAAAAAGATATGCGCGTTCGCGCCGGGATCGTCGAGGCGTTGGGGAATCTCAGGCACAAAGGCGCCTTGGACGAATTAAAAAATGTTTTGAGGTCGAACGACCATATCGTCGTCAAGTCGGCCGCCGTAATAGCCATGGGATCGGTGGGGACGAAAGATGCGGTGGCGGAATTGAGGTCGGTGTCCTCATCGGGTCAATTTGATATTGCGCTGCGGCTCGACGCTATGGAGGCGCTGTCGCGCATTCCCGGCGATGATTCTTTCGCCGCGCTTGAGGCGGCCGCGGGAGACAAACATCCGGCGGTGCGTCGGGCGGCGGCGAGTTTTTTGTGGCAGAGTTTTTATTCCGGGCAAAAGGAGCGCGTGACGGGAGTTCTCATGGCGTTGTCATCCGACAAGGATGCGCAAGTCGCCGCGGCCGCGCGGAAAATGCTGGAACTCGGACAATAGGGCAACGATGAAAAACACAGGCGCAGGCAAAACTATCCCGATTTTATTCTTTATGAGCGGCGCCGCCGGCCTCGTTTATGAGATACTCTGCGTTCGCGCGCTGTCTCTGGTTTTCGGCTCGACACATATGGCGGTTTCTACGGTGCTGGCCGCGTTTATGTTCGGGTTGGCTCTGGGCAGCCGGTACTTCGGATGGCTGGTCGGCAGGCACGAAAAATCTCCGGATTCCGGATACCCTGTCAAACTGTACGGATACCTGGCGCTCGGCTGCGGAATTTATTTTCTGGTTACTCCTGAGATTTTCCGCTTGATAGAGACGGTGGCAGTGTCGGTTTCATCCGGTTATATGAAAGACGGGATATTGGGCGCGAATGTGTACCGTGTTCCGTCGTGGTCGTTCGCGACTGTTTTTGCGGCCGCGTTCTTGGCAATGGCGATTCCGACTTTTCTTATAGGGGGAATGCTTCCGATACTGGCGTCCGGGTTGAACAGGGGCATTGCCAATGGCGGCGGCGTTGCGCGGGATAATGTCGGAATGACAGGTTTCCTTTATAGTATAAATACGTGGGGCGCCGTTTTCGGTACGGCTATGGCGGGGTATTTTCTTATAAATCTTGCGGGCGTAAGAGGAACGTTTTACGTGGCCGCCGTCATCAATTTTGTCGTGGCCGCCGCGGCGCTGCTTGTGGCCGGAAAGCGACCCGCCTTGCCGGCCTTGCGGGTTTCATCGGTTGGCGAAGGCGTTGAAGCCGACGATGCTTCGTGGCTGATTTTGCCGGCAATAGCCCTATCCGGCGCGACGGCCCTGGCCTACGAAGTTTTGTGGACACGCGCGCTATCGATGATTCTGGGTTCGTCCACATACGCTTTCACGACTATGCTTTGCGCTTTTCTGAGCGGGATTGCGCTGGGCAGTTGGATATACGGCAGGGTGTCCGGGATTTCCAAATGGCCTTTCGGAGTATCCACGGCTTCATTCGGATTGATTCAGGGCGCGATAGGCGTTTTTGTTTTGGCGCTGGTTCCGGTGTTCGGAATTCTTCCGCTCATATTCGTCACGATGTTCCGCATCGTGGGCGGCAGTTTCGCCGGAACGCAATTGATACAGTTTGCGGTGGCATTTATCGCCATGCTGGCGCCCACAACGCTTTTCGGCGCGACTTTGCCGCTGGCCGCGGATATATATCGCCGCGCCCGTCCGCGCCCGGCCGTCGCCGGAGTTATTCGCGGGGTCGGCGCCACCGTGGGCGGGGTTTACGCGGCAAATACCGTCGGAGCCATCGCGGGGGCTTTGGCCGCCGGATTTGCCTTGATTCCGTGGCTGGGCATCGAGCGGGCCATCATTTCCGTTGCCGTCGTCAATGTGGCTCTGGCGATATTTCTGATATCGGTTTCCGCCAAAGAAAAGAAATTTTTTCGGTATGCTTCGGTCGTGTTTCTTGTATTTTTCACGGTGTCCTACGTTTCGGCCGTTCCGCAATGGAACCGCAACGTGATAGGTTCCGGCGTATATTCATACGCCCCTATGCTTGAGAAGATAATGGATTTATCGCCGGGTAAAAAAATAAGGTCTCTGGTCGATTATCTCAACGAAAGAGAAATTCTTTTTTACAAAGACGGCAGTCATTTCGCGTTAAGCGTATTTAGGACGATAAACGGCGAACTTGCGCTTGCCATCGACGGGAAAATCGACGCTTCGGACTCGTATTTGGATATGCCGTCGCAGTTATTGGCGGCGCACCTGCCGATGATACTTCACAAAAAGCCGTCGCGTTCTCTTGTTATAGGGCTGGCCAGCGGAATTACGCTGGGCGCGGTTCTCAAATATCCTGTCGCGGAGGTCGATTGCGTTGAAATAGAGCCGCAAATGATAAAGGCGAGCGGTTGTTTCGACGGTATCAACGGCAAGCCGCTGGAAGATTCCCGGGTAAAGGTCATTATAGACGACGCCAGAAGATATTTGTCTGCAAACAGAAAAACGCCCGGAAAGTACGATGTTATAATCTCGCAGCCATCCAACCCATGGATGACAGGCGTGGCGCCTCTCTTTACCAAAGAGTTTATGGAGATAGGAAAAGACAATCTGGCCGACGATGGAATTATGTGTATGTGGTTTCATTCTTACGGCGTGGACAGGGATATACTTTTAAGTATTTTCAGGACTTTCAGTTCGGTTTTTCCGGGCGCGTCCTGCTGGCGCGCCGGCGGCAATAACATACTTTTGATAGGGTCATTGCGCCGGACACCCATAGATTTTGCCGGAATAGAAAGAGCGTTCGCGCTTTTTGCGGATGATATGAGGACTTCGGGCATCGACAGTCCCGCGGGTTTTCTGGGCAAGTTCGGATTTTATCTTTCCGATATAGAATATAATACGGCCGGAGTAAAACCGAATACCGATAATACGCCGCTCGTTGAGTTCAGGTCGCCTAAGTTCGTGCATAGGTATGATATCGCCGCCCAAAACGAAAAATTTGTGTCCGGGAACGGAGTTTCGGCGCTGCCGTATTTGTCGTCGAAACCTTCGCGGCGACTCTCAGAGCAACTCTTTGAGGCGTACAAGGCGTCGGGAATGTTCAGACAGGCCAAGGAGACGCTCGCTATTATTTTAAGAGAGAATCCTGACGATAAAAAACTTTTAAATCAACTCGCTTACATTTATTTGTCGGAGGGCGATTCCACAAACGCCGAGGATTTGCTTTTGCGGCTTTACGCCAAAGATCCGAATTATTTGCCTGTTCTGGGGAATCTCAGCCAACTCTATCTTAATAAGGGTATGTTTGAAAAATCGCTCAAATACGCCGAAGCCGCCGTGGCTGTAAATCCGTCGTCTTATGAGGCGCAGAATAATCTGGGGATGGTTTACCTCGGGATGAAATTATTCGGCAAAGCCGAGGGGCATTTGAAAAAAGCGGTTAAATTGAAGGCCGATTTCGTTCCGGCTTTATACAACCTTTCCTTGTATTATCTTTACGTGGAAAAAGATGTGACACGAACACGCGGCATCCTGGAGCGGATAATAAAATTGGAGCCGACTTTCGCCGAGCCGTATAGGTTGCTCAGCGATATTTACATAACATCCGGAAAGACGCAGGAAGCCATAAAGATGAGTTATCTGAATCGCAGATATACCGACAGACATAATTGGTAAAAATAATGGCGCGACTCGATAGAAAAATACTATCGGCGGAACAAAAGGCAGTGGCTCGTGGCTCGTGGCCCGAGGTCAGTGGCTCGCTTTCATCCGGTCGCCTGTCCGCTCTATTCTCTAAATTGAGAACCTTGCCCCGATTTTTAGGTGTCATGCTGAGTGAAACGAAGCATCTCGCTTTTGAGATTCTTCGCCTTCGGCTCAGAATGACACATTTTGCGACCGCAATTATATTTTTAATTACCTCTGCCCCCATTATTTTGCACGCCGACGACTGGTGGCACAATAAATTCCGCGCCGAGCAACTGGGAGGACTGGGCACCGGGGATTCATTTACCGTAGCCGGCGGCGGATTGTTGTCCGCTTCGCGCTCCGCATTATCGTTTACGGCACAGCAGAACGGAACAATCGTCGCCGTATTTTTCGGGTTCGTGACGGACAACGTATTGGCTACATGGCAGGTCGGATTATCGTCGGATAACGCGGGTGTCCCCTATGACGCTCTGGCCAGAACGCAGATAGACATGGCCAAGGCCGCGACCGTCCGCTGGTCGGGCAGGGTGGCGTTGCCCTCGGCTTTTCCCGTTCAGCAGAATGAAAAATATTACATAGATGTTCTGGCCACCGTCACGGGCGCCGACGGCGACAATAAAATTCTTGTGCTCGGCCCTCAAACCAATACGATACCAAAAGAAAACGCCGCCGACACGGGAGCCGGCGGATTGCACAAAGCGTCGGCCGGCGCCTGGGAAGCCAGAACCGTTGAGCCAATATACGTGGCGGAATATGGTGACGGCTCTTATCAGGGCAACCCTTATTTAAGGCCGTCCGCTAAAGGGGCTGCCTTAAAATATACGGATGCCACTATGCCTTTTCCTTTAACCGAACTAAGAGGAACCAACGCGCTCGGCCAGATTTTCAGAATAACCGGGGGCGACAAAGGTTTTGTAAAGATAAAAGCGTATGTTAAAAATCCGGGCGCCGGAACTCCCAACGGGCCGCTTATGGCCAGGATAACCAGGGTCTCCGGCGGCGCGGACGTGGCCGTGGTAGTGGATTCGTTTACATTTGTGGCCGCCGCCGCTTTGGCGAATGCGTGGACGGAAAAAGAGGTGGCCGCTCCGTTCGACACCAATGAAAAATTCCTGAACGCCTACGACTATCGCATAAAATTCTTTACTTCGGGCGTGGGGGCCGCTGACGCCAACTATTACCAGATAGCCGCGGCCGATACCAAAGACGCCGGCGCCGGCGACGAGTATAAGACGAACACGTGGGGCTCGGTTGACACTTATTACCAGACCTCGACCGACGGCGGCGCCACGTGGACGACTCCGTCCATTCACGGGGATATTTGCGGACTTCAATTTTATTATGACGACACCCCGCCGGTGGGTTTTGCGGTGTTGCAGCCGAATCCGGCTGAGACGACTTGGCGTAAATCGCTTACGGCGATCAGCGGCACGGCCAACGACGGCAACAGAATGCACGGCGCCGAAGGCATCAAACTTTTTATAAAAGACGAGACGCTGACGGCGGACGTCAAAAGATGGACTCCGGCGGGCAGTTGGACGTCATATTCCTCGGGCGATGAAAATATTCTGAGTAACTGGGTCTCTACCGGCGTGGCCGGTAACAATTGGCAATATCTGACGGTGGAAGCCCAAAATCCCGACGGCACAGGGCGTCTGAATATATGGCATAACAGAAAATATATCGTTTCGGTAATAGCTATGGACTCGGCCAGAAATTACGCCGTGAGTCCTTCCACACGCACGTTTACCTTCTATTACGATAAGTACCAGACCGGCCCGCCGGAGAATCCCGATTCGTACACAACCACTCCGCCCGGCGCTCTTGTCGCATCCCCTCCTTATCCTTACTATGGCGCAATATCGAATATAAGCGGCACGGCGGTAGATAACCCCAAAGGAACAGTGCAGTTTGTAAGGTGGATATTGTGGCGCGTCGGCGCGTCGGGAAATATCTGGTGGGACCCCGGCGCCGGATCGTGGAAGAACCCGCCCGCAGACCCTATGCCGACAGACCCCGCCAGTTGGTTCGGCGCTTCACGCACGGGGAAGGGCAGCGGAATTTATAATCTAAACGCGGACGTTGATTGGTATTCGGGCGATACGCCGCCGAAAGGTTCGATGATCGACGGCACTACTTATTATGTCGCGTCGCGCGCGGAAGACGCGGTTAAAAATGCGGCGGGAGTATGGGATTCCAACCTGGAAATAAACTTATCGACCGTGGCGTTTCGCTGGGACTCGGCCACGCCCAGTTCGACTTTTACGTATCCTACCGACGGCGTTCCCGCGGCGCCCGGTATGATTTCCAAGGATCCGCCGCTGTTTACGGGTATTATGAGCGACACTCTTTCCGGAATAGACATTTACGACCCGCTTTACGGCGCCGCCGTGCAGGTGGCGATGCAGAAACTCGACACCGGCAAGTGGTTGCAGGGCAATACGCGCGACGACTTCGGCGCCGACAATATAACCTGGCGCGACGCCAGTGTTTATACATCGAGTTGGTCGTGGCAGCCGCCGAGCGACCTTTTGACGGGAAAGTACCTTATTGTTTGCCGCGCCCGCGACAAAGCCAAGAACGAGCAGTCCGTATTTAGCATTTGGGGGTCGTCTCAAACAATAGAGGTCGACGCTCAGACACCGTCATCGTATCTTACCAAGCCCTATGCCGACGGCACCGACGTTTTCTACGCCAATCTGGGCACCATTTCGGGCACGGCTTACGACAATAAGGCGACCGGGGCCAATAACAGGATAATTGTACAAATCAGAGATTTAACACGAGGCGCTACTTACTGGTCGAGTTCTCTTTCCGGGTGGGTCGAGGGCTCTACCTGGTGCGTGGCCGCCGGATGGAGTCCGTGGTATCTTTCCGTGGGCGCCGCCAATTTCACCGACGGAAATCTGTATCTGGTTAAATCCCGCGCCCGCGACGACGCTCTTAACGAGGAGGCGGTTCCCGCCGATCCGCCGCCCGGCGAATATAACGCCAGACGGTTTTACGTGGATAAATCCGTGCCGGTTTCAAGCGTGACAGTTCCTTCGCAGAACTCTTACCTGAATGTCGATAATCTCGGCAATATCGGAGGCACGTCCATAGATTATCCGCCCATACCCGGCGGTTGGAGCGCTCCTGCGGCGCGCGGCGCCGGCATAGAAAATATAGAAGTGATGATCAGAAGATTCGATCCCACGCCGGCGCGTTACTGGACAGGCACATCCTGGCAGGATGTGGAACCTTCCACTTGGTCGGTGGCTTCCAAATCCGGCAACGATACCGGCGGCTGGACATTCAGCATCAATATGCCCCCGTCCGGCGATTTGGAAGACGGCGCCAGGTATGAAATATTTTCGCGGGCCGAGGATAACTCGAAAAACGTAAACAATGAAACTCTTCCGGGCAGCCGCGAATTCAATAGCGGAATTTCCGGCGAATCGCTCGGAAGCGGCCGCGTATTTACGTTCGATATAACCCGCCCGCTTTCGAGGATAAACCTTCCGGGCGCCGCGCAAACAAGAATCAACGCCCTTGATATGATATCCGGCACGGCGCAGGATCCCGGATTTACCGGAAGTATCGGCGCTGTGGAACTCAATATAGTAAATCTCGACGACGTTACGAACTGGAAATCATGGACCGGTTCGGCGTGGCAGTCGAATGCCAATCAGAATGAAAGAGACACGCATTGGGTTGCGGTGAATGCGTCGAACTGGGGCGGCAATTATTATTTATCGCCGAACGCCACTTTTTGGTCTGTGATCGTGCCGGAGGTTAATTGGGACGACGGCGTGCAGTACAGGATACGTTCGCGGGCAGTTGACCGCGCGGCAAACTACGACATAGTTTTATCGACCAGACAGTTCCGTTGGGATAAAACGCGTCCGACTTCGGCTATGAGCGCGCCCGCCCCCGGCGCATATATGAACTCTCTGTCTCTGGTAGAAGGCAATACTTCCGGCGACACGCAGTCGATGACTTATCAGTTGTATTACTCCACGGCTTCCGGTGTATGGCGTTACTGGAGCGACGGCGGCGAGGACTGGGCTACCGTTTATAATATTAACGACATACCGTGGCAGAATGTGACGCAGTGTATCGCGCCGTCGTGGAACAAAGATGTATCGTTCATTCAGAGCAATAACAAATGGGCCAGCGATTATGTCTATACGTTCAAGACCAAGGCGCTTGATTTAGCCCAGAACTCCGAGGACCCTCCGGCGAGCTCCAACTTCTATTACGATACGACTAAGCCCACTACGACGATAACTATGCCTAATCAGTCGGTGCACACCGGTCTGGCCACCATATCCGGCTATGCCGGCGACAGGACGTCCGGATTTACGGCGATAGACGCAGACCCGTCGGTTCAGGTAAGAGTAGCGTCGTCTCCGGCCACCGGCTACGACAGATATTACACCGGAGCCGGGTGGACTTCCGACCCCGACACTTGGCTCAACGCCGGCGCCTACACCCTTTCGCCCGACAATAAAACGATACTGTGGGAAAAAGTAATAGCGGATATCTGGGCACGCGATGTCGACTATCGTATCAACGCCCGCGCAAAAGACGCATCCGCGCCGGGCAATAATTACTCCTCCGTTTATTCCACAAGGACATTCAGAATAGACGATGTGGGTCCCGCGGCGGCCATAGTGCGTCCCGGCGCTAACGACCGTCTGCTTAATTTTGACAAGAACGCCGCCGTGCCGGCTACGCTTGCGACTATATCGGGCACGGCGTCGGATACTTCCAGCAACGTAACTCAGATAGAGTTAACCATCCGCGACGTCACTCGCGGCTCGACTTACTGGTCGCACGTCGCCGGCGACTGGGTGGTCGGTTTCACGTCGACGGTAATAAACATCGCCGCGCCCGCCAAGGATGTCGGTTGGAAATACGAACTCGACATAGACAAATTTATCAGCGGCAACAAATATGACTTTTCAGCCGTGGCTCTCGACGCGCCCGGCAACAGATCGTCGGCCAATACGAAGACGAACATACTCGTCGACTATACCAAGCCGCAGGCGGTGACAAACGATCCGTCCGAAAACCAGATATGCAAATCGGGATTTGCGACCATAACCGGCACCGCCGCCGACCCCAACGATCCGTCGGGCAATAACAGCGGCGTGGTTTCGACATTCAAAATTCGCATCAGAGATATCACGGGAACTCCCCAGTATTGGTGGGATAGCGGAGGCGGTTTGGCGTGGCAGGCGGATCCGCCCGGCTCCGAGGATAGTTATCCGTCCGTAAGTTGGGCCGGCGATTATCTGTCCACGGTAACGTGGTCATACGCATTTAGCGGTTCGTGGGTCGATAACGGAAGGTATTCCGTCGAGGTTCTGGCCAAAGACAACACCCGCGACCCCACCGATGCCGCCGGAACCGGCAATAAACAGTGGAGTTCATTGAGGACTTTTTATTACGACGCGTCGCCGCCGTCGTCGAAATTTACCACGTTTGCCGTCGACGAAGAGCATAAGGCATCGCTTACTTCTATATCGGGAACCGCCGCCGAGCCGAATTGGGCGACCGATGCCGCGCGACGGATAGACAAGGTAAAAGTTCACATTTACGACACCACGAATGGTGGAGAGCAAACGTTCAACGGCGGGGCATCGTGGGTGGCGGGCGAGCAGCTCGGCGATAGTTATTGGAAAGACGCCGTTTTCGTCGGAGCGAGTTCCGGCGCGTGGACTTACGCCGCGCCGTCGTGGACGCACAATACCAGATACCGCGTCGTGGCCAAGGCGTTGGATAAGGCCGGAAACTACGAAGTGGCGGTAACTACCCGTTACTTTACTTACGATGAGTACAGGTCGGATCCCGAAGTTCCGAACTCTCTTATAATATTGATGTCGGACGACTCCCACTATAACTACAAGTTCCTGTCTTCATCCGGCACGGCCGAGGACAACACCCGCGGCATTCTTACCGCGGCCCAGTTGCGGATACGGCTTCTGCCGCCTTCTCCCTTGCACGCCAGCGTAACTTATTACTGGAACATAAACGATGTAAACTGGAACTCCGGCGACCCTGATGCGAGCATAAACTTCTGGCCGTCGGCCACGGCTTCGGGCGGCGTTTTCGGCGCGGACAACTATGTCGAATGGTTCTGGAATACTCCTCAGTCGGGCGTGGCCGAGCAGCGTTTCTGGAGGAATGGCTCCAGATACGACATAATATCGAAAGCGCAGGATAAGGCCGGCAACTGGGAACTGATATATTCGACCTTCTCGTTTGTTTATGAAGTAGCCGCTCCCACCGCGGCCGTCGTTTATCCGGCGGCTTCTCCCAGCAATTACATTTCCGAAACCGGGTGGATAAACGGCACCGCTCTGGATACGTATCCCGGCCGCGTAAATTCCGTTCAGATACGCATAAAAGATCTCAGGTACGATTCCACTTACTTCGTAAGTTTGTCGACTTCGTGGGCGAATATATCTCCCGAAGATGCGTGGAATAACGCTTTCCTCAGCTCCGCCGGCACGTACTGGTACCTTCCGCAATACAACTGGATCACCGACGTAAATTATGAAGCCAACGTGCGCGTGCGCGACAGGGCCCAGAACTGGGGACTTTCGTATTCCACGAGGGCGTTCATCGCCGACTTCACGCCGCCTGCGGCCGCGATAAACCTTCCGCCTCCGCCCGACGCCGAAACGGTTCAGGGGCTGTCCACAATTTCGGGCACGGCCCTCGATGCTCCTCCCGGCTCGATTGACCGCGTCGAGGTGGCCTATCAGAGAACCGACGCGCCCGCCCGCTGGTGGGACGGCGGCGGGTGGAATTCCGTCGTCCCTGTTTATTTTGCGGCGTCTTATTCTTCGCCCACGTGGACCAGGGCATCCGGCAACCCGTGGGTCAACAACACAAATTATAAAGTTCGCGCCGTAATATACGACAGAGCGCAGAATTCCACCGCCGTCGAGCGGACATTTTATTTTCAGATACCCGCTCCCGCTACCGTCGTTACGTTTCCGGTGAATGCCCTGCACTACAAAGCGTCGGTGGCCAACCAGATACGCGGCACCGCCGAGTCGTTCAGCGAATACGTAGAACTCTCCATACAGGATTTGACACAATCGTCTACTTACTGGAGCAGCTATACTGCGCAATGGGTTGATTATTCCACGTGGACCACTCTGTCCATCAGCGGTGTCGACTGGTCATACGACATAACCCCGGCGTGGTGGACGTCCAATAAAAATTATAAAGCAAGGGCAAAAGCGACCGCCGCCGGGCAGACCGGAGACCCCGAGGCCAACCCGTCGACATTTGTGATAGATGATGCTTTACCGTCGAACACAACGATATTAAGACCTCTGGCCGATAACCATTACAACGCAACCACTCGTCCCCTTGCCACCATATCCGGCACCGTCACCGACGCAAACTCTATGGGTGTGGTGACTAAACTCGAAGTAAGAATACAGAACGGCTCCAACTACGCAAAGTTCAATTCCACTTGGACGGAATGGATAGCCGATAACACCACGTGGAATGAAACTAATATAACCGCTTTGCCGGAGTTCAAAATCACGGTACCGACGGGCACGTGGACTAATAATACGTCCTACAACATCCGTGTCCGCGCGACCGACAAGGCCTCCAACGTTTATACTCAGCCGTCGGACACCGCTTTCGTTTATGACATCACGCTACCCACGGCTGCAGTCACCAACGCGCAGAACAATGTCATATATTCCGCGCTTGCCACGATAGAAGGGACATCGTGGGACACGGCGCCGGGTTCCGTCGATAAGGTTGAGATACAAATAAGAAATGATTCTGACTCTATTTTCTACCGGTGGACGGGTTCCGACTGGGCCACGACCGGTGTATCCACTTGGGCGGTTGTTTCCGGCGTTGCGCCGTGGTCGCGCGTTTCTCCCACGTGGGCCAACGAAAAACAGTATACTTTACGCTCGCGCGCCGTCGATAAAGCGACCAACCAGCAAAACCAGTGGGAGACCGGCGCGTCGTCTTTCACGTTTAGATTTGACAATGCCGCGCCTACCGCGGGCGTCTCTTCCATATCCGCGGGACAGCGCGTCAATCCGGGCGACGCGTTCACCATTGTCGGAACGGCGTCGGACAATCTCGCCGGTATCGGCGAGGATTCGCCCTGCGGAGTCAATTTGCAGTTAAAAAGAATTACTCAGGCCGGCGCCACGAATTATTGGGACGGCGGTACGTGGCAGTCGTCGGGTCCGGTTTCTTCCATAGAGTTCGAGGCGCAGCAGTGGTTGTCCGGCACCGGCATATGGAACAGTTACTCGATAGGCCAGGTCAATCTTCCTTCCGACGAGAACTACAATATAAAAGTCCGCGCCGACGACCTCGCCATCCCCGCCGGAAATCAGGGCGCATACGGCGCGGGCGTCGATTTTATAATTGATAAAACCACTCCCGTTGCGCGCATCGTCAATCCGGCCGAGCAGAGTTTCAGAAAGTCGTCGTTGCTTGCGACTATATCAGGCACGGCTTACGACTGGGGCGGCAATAGTTACGTTCGCGTAAAAGTCGATCAACTCACTCCCGCCGAAGACCTCGGCATAGTGCCGTGGCACACCGCGCAGGGCGGTATCGGCGCGGGTACCGTGGTGTGGACTTCAACGTGGGCTCCGACGGGCGGCGGATGGCAATCCGGCAGGCAATACCGCGTGTGGGCGCAGGCGTACGATTTGGCCGGAAACGTTCAGAGTATACTATCGTCATCCACTTTTACCGTCGACGACGGCCCGCCCTCGGTCGTAATATACGATTTTGAGCCCGCCAACTGGGCGGCTCTTACAATAATTACCGGCACGGCCGACGACGCGATTTCTTCCATAACGGTTTCAAGCGTTGCCGTGTTGAATGTAAATTCCGGCAAGTGGTGGAACGGCGTGTCAACGTTCAGCGCCGCCTCCGCCGTCTATTCCACGGCGACCTACAACCCCGACACGAAAGTTTGGGAGTACGGCGATTTCGACGGTTATCTCCAAGAGAATACTTCCTATCGGTTCTATAACCGCGCCGCCGACGTCGCCGGCAACACGTTTACGGCTAATTCTGTCGTCGATAAATCCTCGCCGGCGGCAGTGGTAAACTTGCCGCCGTTCGGCGTGACGGTTTCATCCCTCTCGACCCTTTCGACCATTTCCGGCACGGCTTCCGACTCTCCCAGCGGAGTAAAAACGGTGCGGGTGGATATCTATAACGTCACACAAAGCCAGCAGGTAGTAAGCTGGGCTTTGGCGAGCGGCACGACACATTGGATATATACTTCGCCGGAGTGGACGTCGGGCGCGACGTATCGCATACAGGCGAGGGCCGAAGATTATACGGGGAATACCCAGACGGTTTTGTCCGTCGCGTATTTCCTGTTTGACAACCAGGCGCCGTCTTCGACGGTGGATTATCCCGCCGACGCAAGCGGCGTGAACACAAAACCCGTAACCGTCACGGGGCAGGCCGAGGATAATCCTCTGGTCAACGCCGAAGTCGGCGAGGTAAGGGTTTTCCTGCGCAGAAGCAACAATGATTACTGGACGGGTCTCGGCTGGCAGACCGACCCGTATTATTTCAGCGCCACTCTGAGTTTGCCAGCATGGTCGCAGAATTTTATAGCGGCGGCCTTTAACGACAATGAAGAATATCGCATATATACCGAGGCCATAGACAAGGCGCTTAACAGCGAAGGTGTGACACTTAAAAACACGTTCAAGTTCGACACCACTGCGCCGACCTCGCGCGTGATGTATCCGCCTCTTGCGGGCTCGACGTACGCTCAGGCGCTCGCAACCATATCGGGCACGGCTAACGACGCCAACGTCCGCGCCAGTAAAGTCACGACGGTGGATGTTGCCATTAAGCGTCTTTCCGATAATAAATGGTGGGACGGCTGGGCGCCCGGCGCCGGCTTCAATCAAAACGACATCACGTGGTCGACCGCCTCCATTTACAACGTCTGGACGTCGTCGGCGGACTGGCGTTATGTGGTTAATCCCGCGATGTGGACGGACACCACTTCGTATTACGTAATATCCCGCGCGCGCGACCTTGCGTCAAACTATGAAACCGGCTGGGCTACCAACACTTTTGTCTGCGACACTACCCCGCCGACGTCGCGCACGGTTCTTCCGCCCGACGACCCGTCTCTCGGCAATCCCATCGACTCACTTCCTATTATAACCGGCACGGCCAACGATACATCGCCGGGGCAGCTTGCGTCCACCATCCGGCTTATAATTTTCTGCCCCGACCAGGTGCCAACGCCGCCCAACGCCAATAATAAATACTGGACGAAAAACTCCGGAGTTTCCGGCAATTCCGGCGACTGGTCGCCCACGCCCGCATGGATCACCGCGCCCGTATCGGGCGGAGTGTGGACGTATGACGCGTCGGGCCTTGCCTGGGACGCCAAGGAATCGCCGGGATACAAATATCTCGTCTGGTCGCAGGCCTACGACCAGGGTGGAAATTATCAAACGTCCGCGACTACCAATACGTTCGGTTACGCCGCGCCTTTGCCGCAGACGCTCGTGGACTATCCCGCGTACAACGGATATTATCAGGGACTCTCTGCGATGAACTTCCGCGGCAGCGCCAATCAGTACACTCTTGAGGCGCAGGGCGGAGTAAAACTCAGAATCAGTTCGGCCCCCGGCAATTCCACGTATTGGAACGAGACGACGAAATCGTGGGTCGGTGAATACTGGAATCCGACGTCGCTTACCGAGGGTAATCCGGGTTCCTGGTCGATAGACATATCTTCGGATGCGTGGGTCAACGGAGGGCAGTATCTTGTTCAATCCAAGGGTTACGGCCCCGCCGGCACGGAAACGGCCATAGAAGACGTGGTATTTTTCATAGACCGCACCGCCCCCTCCGGCGCCATAGTCACTCCGTCGACGGCCAGCCACTATCAGTCGATAACGACTTTTGCGGGCGCTTCCGGCGACACCTCTGGCGGCGTCGTCAGTAAAGTCGAACTTCAGATCAGGAAGTTTATTAACCCCACCAACTACTATTACAACGGCGCCTCATGGGTTACGGAAGCAAATACATGGATAAACGCCGCGGCCGTCGACGCCGAGTTCGACACAAACAACGAGCCGTGGACGTATAACGTGACATTACCGACGGAATGCTGGACTTCTCAGATTACCCACTACGTCCGCGCCCGTGTGACCGACAAGGCCAACAACACTTATACGACGTCGGAAAATACTTATGTCATAGACCGCACTTCGCCTGCCACGGGCATACTTTTCCCGAACGCGTCCCTTCATAAGAGCGTGCCGGTTTTGTCCGGAACGGCCGCCGACACTGCTCCCGGGCAGTGGCAGGAAATACATATAGCCGTTTTGCAGATGGAAACAACCAAATACTGGTCGGGCACCGGATGGACGATAAATCCCGCGTACGAATGGCTGGACTCGCCGACCTATCCGTCGTATTTCTCGCTTTTCGCCGATTCGTGGACGTTTACATCGCCGTCATTCGAGGAGGGATATACTTACAGGATACGCACCCGAGCCAAAGACAAGGCGGGCAACGTAAGCGTCTCGTTGGCGCAAAAAGAATTTATATACGACAACGTGCGGCCCGTTTCGCGCGTTACTTATCCGTCGGTTGACGGACAGAAACTCAATACGATAAACATTGTCGAAGGCACGGCCGACGATCTCACGGCGAACCGTTACTCGTCGGGAGTGTCTACGGTTACGGCCGGCGAGGGCGCCGGCGCGCGCATAGCGCTTTTGCGCGCGTCGGATTCCAAATATTACGCGGGCGGCGGCGCGTCCGGATGGACGACTCCGTCGGACACGCCCGTGTGGTTCGACGCCATTTATTCAAGTGTAACAAAGGTCTGGCAGGTCGAATCGGCCGAACTTCAGACGTTTACCGCCGCGGGCAACCCCGCCGACGGAACTTACGGAATAATCCCGCGCGCTCTCGACGTTGCGACCAACGTAGAGGTGGTCTATGCAACCAGAACTTTTGTGTGGGACAAGACCCCGCCGACTTCATTCGCCACGTCGCCGTCGTCGGGCTCTTACGTCGCCACGCTTGCCCAAATCACCGGCACTTCGTCGGACGCCGCGGCCGGATCCAAAGAAGTGCGGGTCAGATTCTCTTATACATCCGGTTCGCAGTATTACTGGACATCCTCGTCGTGGACGACAAACACTCACGATCTTATCGACGCGACGCCCGCCGGATATGTCGGAGTATCCACATGGACGATTTCCATAACCACCGGTCTCGCGCAGGGAATACAGTATGCCGTGCGCTCCGTTGCCGTCGACGACGCGGCCAACACGGAAACCGCTCCGAAAACCATTTACTTTACCTGCGACCGCGCGGGTCCCGTTGTATCGGTGACGTCGCCCACTGTGGGAGCTTTCTACGGCCCCAACAATCCTCTGGCTACGATTACCGGCACTTCCTCCGACTCGCCGGCCGGTGTGTCGCGCACGGAACTCAGGATAATAAACGTAACCGACTCTCTGGCATGGAACGCGATAGAATGGGTCGATTTGTCGCCGAGCACTTGGATTGCCGCCGCGGGAGCGAATAATTGGCAGGCCGCATCGCCCGCATGGACTCCGAACCGCAACTTTACCGTGCAGGCCCGTTCGTATGATGCCGCCGGAAACTCCAACGAGAGCTCCATTATTTCGTTCATGTACGATTCTACCGCGCCCGTGGCCGGTCTTGTGGAACCCAACGCCGATTACGAATCGTCACTTGCGGTAATTACCGGCACGGCTTACGACACCGACCCGTCGGCCCCCGGAGTAAAGTCCGGGTTGAGCAAGGTCGAAGTAGCCGTTCTTCGCGGCGCGAATTACTGGGACGAGGGCGCGAATGATTTTACCGCCGGAGAAAAATGGTGGAACGCCGCCGGCGCCACGAATTGGCAGTGGGAAGACGCCGAACTTAATTGGGAAGACGGCGTGGCCTATGTCGTGCGCGCCCGCGCCCTGGACCGCTCCGGTAACGTGTCGCCTCTTGCCGAAAAAGGGTTTACCTACGACGCCGCCGACGCGGTGGCCGTCACGACTTATCCCGTTGTCAATGGAAAATATTCGGCGCTGTCCGTCATAGCCGGCACGGCGTCCGACCCGGGTTCGTCGCCTTCGGGCACAAAAGACGTCTGGGTCGTTATGCGCAATCTTCAGACGAACCTTTACTGGAATCCCGTGTCCGGACTTTTCAATTTGCCGCCCGACCAGCCGACTTGGGGCAAGGTCGCGGGAATAAACAACTGGACGCTTTCGTCGTCTTCATATACTCTTGAGAGCGGAGTGCAGTATAAGATTTGGGTTGAAGCGCGCGATAACGCAGGGCGCAATCCCGCCGACCCCGACTGGGCCGCCACGGGGCATCAATTCAGGTACGACACGCAGGCGCCGGTATCCAAAACGACCGCGCCTGTGCAGGGGCTTTACACTAAAAACGCCGTCACCGGAATATTCGGCACGACTAACGACACCGCCACCGGCGGCAGCGGAGTTAAGTATGTTATGTTCCGTATGCGCGGAAGCGATCCCGCCAACGAGTGGTGGTCGGGCGGCGCCGGATGGGCGGGCACGGACAATTCCTGGTTCTACGCCGACCTCACCGACGGCAATCCGGGTTTGTGGTGGAAAAATTTCGATCCTGTTCCTTTTGCCGCCGATTACTCTTACACTATATGGCCTCGCTCCGAGGACTGGGCCGTTCCATCGTCGAACGTGGAGACCGTCGCGTCGTCGGTTACGTTTGTTTTTGACCAGACCAATCCGGAGGCGTCCGTCCTCCATCCCGCAAATAACGAGTGGTATAAAACCGTAACTTCGATAACCGGCACGGCCGACGATATTCTGCCCGCCGGCGCGGGCAAAGTAAGGAGCGGCTTGTCGCGCGCCGAGGTCGAAATAAAACGCCTTTCCGACGACTGGATTTATCAGAATGGCGGTTTCGCGCTGGTCGCGTCATCTTTCCACGTCGTTAACGTGTGGACGTCTTCGTGGACTTTCTCTCCTTCAAATTACTGGACTAACGACACTTCTTACACTGTTCGAGCGCGCGCGTGGGACCGCGCTACGAACTCCGCCGTCTCGTCGGAAAACTACATCATTTACGACACTTCGTCGCCCGCGTCGTACGTTACTCTCCCATTGTCGGACGCGGCTATAATGATTGCGCTGCCGACCATATCGGGCACGTCCGCCGACTGGGGCATAGGGCTTATGAAGGAATCCAAAGTCCGTCTCCAACGGGTTACCGTAGCCGATTCCGAACCCGGAACGGACGCGTGGTGGAGCGGCTCCGACTGGGGAGGAACTTCGGATTCGTGGCTTGACGCCGCGTGGAACGCGGGTACCGGCGTGTGGTCTTTCCCGACGGCCGGGATAGAATTCGCCTATAACGGCGGTTACCGTCTCGACGTCCGCGCGCAGGATCGCGCCGGCAATTACGAAGTCGTCCCCGCGTCGCGCACATTCATTTTCCGTCCGCCGGCGGCGGTATCCGTCATCACTTCGCCGACACACGGCACATTCAGAAACGCGCTTGGCTCGATAGCCGGCACCGCTAATTCCGAAACGCAGACGCTTTTTTTCAGCGTACAACGCGCCTCCGACAGCTACTTCCGCGCGGCTTCTTCGTGGACTGTCGACGAGACGTGGCTCAATATTTCCCCGTCGTCGCCCGCTTGGTCGTTTACGCCCGGCGATATTTTCGTGCATGGTTCGTCATACACGGCGCGTTCGCGGGGAAAGAACGCCTGGAATATATGGGAAAATCAAACGTTGATTTCTCCGCCGGCGGCCAACGCCGTAAGATTTACGTGGGACACCGCCGCGCCCGCCAGCGCGGTTCAGCGTCCGGCGTCCGGCGAATTCTATAACGCGCTGCTTACGCTTTCCGGCACTGCCTCAGACGGCCTCGCGGGCATACGCTCCGTCGGAGTCCAGATTAAAAAGGGAACGGAATATTTCGTGATAGCCGCGTCCTCGTGGGCGCCGTCCGAGACGGAGGCCGCGTGGAACCCCGCCAATTTCTCCGCCGGCAACTGGCAGACGGTTATGGTTTCTTCCACCGCGGCCGCAGCGTGGACGGACGGAAACGAATACTTCGTCAAATCCCGCGCCATCGACGATGTTTATCCCGTGCCCGGCAATCGCGAAGGCGACGGCTCCGGCAACGCGGGTCTTTACTTCCATTACGACGTTACGCGGCCCACCGCTTCGGTGACACGTCCCGCCGACGGCGGTAAATACAAAACACTCACGGTCGTCTCGGGAGCCATCGACGACAATCTGGTCGCGCAGAACTCCGTGCGCCGCGTGCAGGTTTATATCCGCGACCTCGGTCCGACTTCGGCCGGATATTATACGGGAAGCGGATGGCAGTCGGGACTTGTCTGGATAAGCACCGAGACGTCGGCCAATTTCAAGGTCTTTCAGTCGTCCTGGCAATATACTCTCGGCGACATCTGGACGAGCGGCAAGAAATATCTGGTAGTCGCCCGCGCCAAAGACCGCGCCGCCAATCAGCAGGACATTTTTGAAATCGGAACATCTTCCAACGCTTTCATATTCGATACCGGCGTTCCCGCCACGTTTGTCACGCTGCCCGTCGGAACTTGGAGCAACTCTATAACGCAAATTTCAGGAACCGCCGCGGACACGCCCGCGTCTCCGTCGTACTCGGCGGGTATCACCGACGCCGGCGGCGGTAGTGTTCAACTCAACATCTACAACAAAACGCTCGCTAAATACTGGACGGGCGCCGACTGGACGGGCGTTACGCCGTCGACTTTCACTGCCGACCCCGTTTCCGACCTGGCCGAGTGGAAATATGACATATCGGGATGGCTTTCCGACAACGAGTACGATGTGCGCGTGTGGGGCGCCGACGACATAGGAAACGTCGAAGACGTTTCGGTTAAATACACCATAATTTACGACACTACTCCGCCGCTTTCCGTTATAAACTATCCGTCGGGCGGGCTGTCTTTCAAAACGCTTTCGGCGATTTCGGGAACCGCCGCCGCCGAACTGTCGGGACTTGACACCGTGGAAGTTCAGATTTCGTCGCGCCCCGCTTCCGGCGGTTCGTGGACGGTGATGTCCGGATACAATTTCGTCGCGGTAAACAACGTGTGGCTGTCGTCGTGGTCGTGGACAAGCGGAATGCCGTCGTGGCAGGATTCGGCGGAGTATCGCGTAATCTCCCGCGCAAAGGATCGTGCCGGCAACACCGAGCTTACACTTTCCACAGTCACGTTTAAATTCGACGCCGTCCCGCCGACGATAAATATCACGATTCCCGGTGACAACCTTTGGTATTCGCCCAACGCCGTCGCCTCGGCAAAAACGCTCCCGACCATATCGGGCACGTCTTCGGATCTTATCAGCGGCACCACGATGGTGTACATCAAAGTCCGCAATACCACCGACGGAACTTGGGTACTCCCCGATTGGACGCTTGTGGCGGGCACGGCGCCGTGGACTTACTCCACTCCCGCGCTTACTTACGATAAGAGATACGAAGTTTACGCGCAGGCGCTTGACCGCGCCGGCAATTTGTCGCCCGCCGCGACATCGGCGTTTATTTTTGACGCGTCCAGCCCTACCGCCTATCTTGTGCTGCCGAATGCGGACTTCCATAACGCGCTGCCCACGATAACGGGTTCCGCCTCGGAAAATTTACAGACGGCTCGCGCGCGGCTTGATAAAGCGCAAATCGCGATATTCAACACTTACGAAAGCGCGTGGTGGAACACGGCTTCGCGCGACTGGGATATCGCTGGCGAGGGCGACGCTTATTTCGACGCTTACTCGGCAATTTCCGGAGCCGATTCCGGCGGATGGTACTCCATAGCGGCGACTACGCCCGTCTGGGCCGACGGCTTCACGTACATAGTAAAGACAAGAGTTCTCGACAGGGCCGGTAATATTTCTCCGTCGGTATCGCGGCAGTTTACTTACGACACGACCCGACCTGTGGCTAAACTCAACGCTCCGGCCGAATCAGCGTCGACGATAGCCAGAAAAGAACTCTCAAATATTGCCGGCACCGCGTCCGATACGACCCCCGGCAAAGTCGGCGAAGTGCAGATAAGAATAGCCGACCGCAACGACACCGGCATTTACTGGTCGCCCGGCTCCGCCGATTTCATAGAATTCGCCAATCCGGACGCGGCGTGGTTCGTGGCGTTGTCGACGGACGCGCAGTGGACGGCGTGGAATTACGCTTTCAACGAGGATAAATGGTCGGAAGGCCGCACATACGGTATCGAGGCGCGCGCCGCGGACAGGTCGCTTAACTACGATAACGTTTATTCCACGACGGCGTTCATTTGGGACCGCACCCCGCCTTCGTCCAATGCCAATTTCCCGGTAAGCGGCAACTCTTACAGGACAGTGGGAACCATATCGGGCACTGCGCACGACATGGCCGGAGCTCTCGTCGGAAGCGGAATATCCGACAGCACCAAAATAAAAATAGCCATCAGGAAGAATGACAAGGAAACCAATCCGTGGTGGGATGGCGCGGGATTCACCGCGGCCGACGGCGCCCGCTGGCGCAGTGTAAGCAACCTTACGGATAATGGCTCCGGTGAAAATCCCAGATACGGGTGGTATTACAATTTTACGTCGGGACTGACGAGCGGTTCGAGCTATTTCATACAGGCGCAGGCCTTCGACGTGGCCTTTAACACACAGGCCGTTACGGGTTCCTGCACTTTCTGGTTCGACAACGCCGAGCCGGATACTTTCGTGCAGCTGCCCGCCGACGAGTCGCCTCACAAATTCTATACGGCTCTTCCTACGATTTCAGGAACTTCGTACGACGCCACCGCCGGAGTGGATAAAGTAGAATTACACATACGCGACATAGCCGATGATAAACCCTGGCTCGGCGGCGGTTCGGGATGGGGCGCGGCCGGAGCCACTAATTATGTTTTGGCCTCGCTCTCGTCGGGCGGAACATTCTGGCAGTACATCGACGTGCCGCAGTGGTCCGTGGGCAAACTTTACCGCATATCTTCGCGCGGCACCGACAAGGTCACGTATCCGTCGAGTGTGGTCGAGACGTCCCTGTCTACAAGATTTGTAGTTGTGGAGGCGTCCGCGCCTGTTTCAAGATCCATTGTTCCGTCGATGGCGATAGACACCAAGTATTCGGCGCTTACTCAGCTTACCGGAACCGCGGTCGACTATCCTCTTGAATCCGGCGGACTCTATAAATCCGGACTTTCCAAAGTCGAACTTAAAATAGAGAACCTCACCGATAACGAATATTACGACGGCGGGACTTGGCAGCCGGGCTCCGCGCCCGGTTGGCTTGAATCCACGTTGTCGGGCGCCGGCGACGTCAGAGATTACCGTTATCCCGCAGCCGCGTGGGGTTCGTCGCCATGGTTGAGCGGACGGCGTTACAAAATAACGACCCGCGCTCAGGATTCGCTGGGGACTTACCAGTCGCCGGTCAGTTCCACGACTTTCATTTTCGACAATACTCCGCCGTCTTCAAATCTGTCGAGACCCGCGCCCGGCGCGTCGTATTCGTCCGATCTTTCGAGAATTTCCGGAACGGCGGTCGATCATTACAATCCGCTTAACGCAGCCGTCGAGAAAGTGGAAATTTCAGTTTATCGCGACGAAAACGCCGACAATCCCGACCCCGGCGCTCCGGGCGCCGAGGATTACTGGTGGTACGGCTCGTCGTGGGTGTCCGTGGGAGCCGGCAACGCCGAGAAGTGGTTTGACCATACGAGCATCTGGACGATAGCGGGCGGCTCCAAGGGTTTCTATACCGATGTTATAGCCGCCGACGGCTGGGTCTCGGGCAAGACGTACAGGATAAGACGCCGCGCGTTCGACTTCCTGGGCAACGTAGAGCCGCCCGGCGTAGTTACGTTCTCCGTGGACAATATTCCGCCGACATCGCGGATAAACTATCCCGCCAACAATAACTCTTACATCAATCCCGCCGTGATATCGGGAACGGCCGCGGACGATTCCACTACGTCGTCGGGCGTGAGTTATACCGAAATCCAGATTCACGACATAAGCGATATTAAAGGCGTGCAGGGTTCGTCTCTGGGCAAATGGAACGGCTCCAACTGGGCCGTTACGGATTCCACATATCTTGTCACTGCGCCGCTTACGCCCGGCGCCACGAAATGGCAATATACTTCGCTTCCCGCCAACTGGCCGTCCGACAGATGGTACCGCGTGACCGTTCGCGCGCGCGACGTCGCCGGCAACAAGGAAGAAGACAGCTTCGCGCTTTCGCAGGTGGAATTTTCCGTCGATAATCAGCCGCCGGAGGCCTCGATAGTCGAACCCGGCCACGGCGCCGGCTACAGCCCCTCGAAAACGCTTGCTACAATATCCGGCACGGCCGTCGACGCCTTCTCCGGTCTTGACGGCACTCTTGTAAAAATAGTTATGCAGAACCTTCGCACCGGCAAATACTGGACGAGCGCGATGGATTGGACGGGCGACAATTACTGGGCGGATGTCATCACCGCATCCTCGACGGTGGGCGGCAAACTCGAATGGAATTATGTCAAGTCGTTCGGATGGCAGTCGGGACACAGATATAACATTGTCGTCTTCGGACGCGACAAGGCCGGCAATGAAAAGACCTACGGCGTTTCGTCATTTACCGTCGGAACGGATTCCGGCACTTTCACGTACGATTCGAGCGCCCCCGAGTTCGCGTTTACCAGACCGCTTCAGGGCGCGGCTACTCCCGTTTACAGCGCGCTGGCCACGATTTCGGGCACCGCTTCCGACAAGCCCGACGGCGCCGGAGATTATAATTCCGGCATAAAGCGCGTGGAATTGAGAGTTTCTTATCTTGCCGCCGGCGACACTTATTACTGGCAGGGCGGCGGCGGACCGGTTTACTGGAGCAGCGAGACCGTAACGGGTTTCTACGACAATACCGGCTCGTCCACGTGGACATATACGCATTCCAAGTTTGCCGACAATTCCGCGTGGCTCGACGGGCGGCTCTACCGTGTGGACGCCCGCGCCGAGGATAATTCCGACAACCAGTCGTCGTGGCGCAGACAGGCGTTCATTTACGACAGCGTGGCTCCTCCGGCGCCCGCCGTCAATCTTCCTCTGAACCTGCGCGCCTACGACACGCTGGCGTCCATAACAGGCACGGCGCTGGACGCCGATTCGCGCGTGGGCCGCGTGCAGATTTACATACAGAACATCTCGCGCGGCGCGACATACTGGAACGATGGCGCGGGGCAGTGGGTGGCTGCCGGCTCGCCCGTCTGGTTCGACGTGGGATCTTTCGACGAAGCATTCGTTAACTGGACATACAACATACCCACGCCCGCGACCACACTTACCGACGGTCACACCTATGACATCGAAGCCCGCGCGTTCGACGCCGCCGGTTCGACCGGCGCAGCGTCCGGGATACGTCGCTTCTTCCATGATGTCACGAACCCCGCGTCGGTCATAGCGCCTCCGCCCGAAGTCGACAAGTACTACAAAGAAATTGTAACGATATCGGGCACGTCCACCGACGCCACCGCCGGCATCAACAGCGTGAGCGCCGCCATTCGACGTCTGGACAACGATCAGTGGTGGAACAACACCGCCAAGGAATGGGACGTCAACCCGCAATGGATAACCGCTTCCGTTAACGGCTCCGTCGGAGACAAGACACGTTCGTGGACGGCGGTCGTGGCCACCGAATGCTGGACGACAGGCGGTATTTCCGGCAACGGCTATAGTTTGAGAACCCGCGCGCGCGACTACGTCGCCAATGTCACTCATTACGAGGGCGGCACCGCCGACGGTGCGATAAAAGTTACGCCTTTCTACATTGACCGCGACGCGCCTTCGTTCGCGATAGTTTCTCCCATACACAACAAAAAATACAGAGAACTCGCCATTCTTACCGGAACGGCTTCGGATTCGCCCGCCGGAGTCAACAAAGTCGAAATCGCCGTGCGTCGCGTCGCTCCCGCCGGATACTGGGACGGCAACAACACCTGGGTCGAAGAAATCGAATGGTCCACTGCGGCTTATGCCAATCCGGGCTGGAGTTACAGCAGAATCGCCGACGTATCAGGATGGACGTCGGGCGCTCAGTACGAACTCTATGTCCGCGTCCTCGACGCAGCCGGCAACCTTACGACGAACGCCACGTCCGCCTTCCAGATGGACTGGGAGTCGCCGTATTCGCGGATGGCCGAGCCGGGTCCGAATGCCGTGGCTTACAGATCCTCGGCGCTCTCTTCAATTTCGGGAACCGCCGCGGACGTTTCGCCGGGCACCGGCATATACCAGATGCGCCTGCGGGTGCGTCGTTCCGACGGCAGGTGGTTCGACGGCCTCGGCTGGTCGGGCGCGGACACGTCGTGGCACTCCGACCAGATAACCATAACGCCCGGCATTCCCGACGAGTGGACGAGAACCACATTCCCCGACGGAATGTGGCAGCCCGGATACTCTTACGTCATCAATGCCCGCGCCAAAGACCGGGTGGATTATCCGGCCAACAACAATCTTGAGATAGCATTTACTACCAGAACGTATTACTTCGACACGCTCGCGCCGGTTTCGTCGGTCAACTTACCGGCGCCCGGCACGGTCGCATCGCCCGTGTGGCGCAACACTCTTACCACGATTTCAGGCACCGTCGCCGACCCCGAGCAGACGGTCGACTATCCCGAAGGCGCCGCGCCGTCGGGCGCGCAGCGCGTGGAAATTTCCGTACAGCGTCATTCCGACGACAAATACTGGGGTTCGTCGGGATTTACTCTCGACAACTCGTCGTTCCACGTAACCGCGCTCAATTTGTCCACGTGGACTTACGCCATCGCCGACGCTTACTGGACTACACAAACGTCGTACACCGTCGTAAGCCGCGCGTACGACAACGCCGCCAATCTGGCCTGGGGCGCGACCAACTATTTTGTGTTCGATACGACTAAACCGGTTTCCGCCGTTACAATGCCTCCGGGAGTCCCCGACGAATACCCCGACGTATTCATAATTACGCAGGCGTCGGGTACCGCTTCCGACTTGTTCCCGGGCAAAATGTCCGGCGTAGAGATACTTATAACCCACATTCATCAGCAGACGGAAGCGCAGACATTCTGGACGGGCTCCAACTGGGGCGGTTCCACGTGGCTGCCCGCGAATTACAATCAGGGAACCGGAATATGGACTTATCCCACCGCGGGAGTAACCTGGCAGACCGACCCGGAGTTCGACGGAGAAAAGTATCAGATTCGCGCCCGGGCCACGGACGAAGCCGGTAACGTTCAGGAGACGCCCTACACCCCGTCCACGATGCGTTTGCGTCCTCCGCGTCCCCGCTCGGTGATAACGACCGCCGTCGACGGCGCGTATTACACTTCGTTCGTATCCGTGGGAGGCACCGCTTCCCAGGCGGCCACGGGTATCGGAGAGACGCAGTATGTGGGCATTCAGATAGAACGCGTTTCGGACGGCAAGTATTACACCAATAACTCCACGACCACCAACGGCTACTGGATATCGCAGAGCACCTGGATGCGCGTAACGCCGGAACTGCCCAACTGGTCATTTACCGTAGAAACCTCGACTTTCATACACAGCCAACACTACAAAATTCGCAGCCGCGCGATATCCACGGAAAACGTGCCGGAATGGAACCCTCCGCCCCACGGCTCCGATGATCCCAACTCTCCGCCTTCGCCTAATATTGTTGTGACCATAGGCGTCGACAACCAGAATCCCAATGCTTCACTGCTGGAACCGTCGAGGGACTTCCATAAATCCGTAACAACTATATCGGGCACCGCCGAAGACGCGCCTTCCGGCGTTAACTCTATACAGATAAAAATCGCCCGTACCGACGGACATTACTGGCGAATATCCGATTCTTCGTGGACGGCCACGGAAGTGTGGAACTCCACTTCGTCGTGGCAGGACGGAGAGTGGCAGGCGGCGCTTCCGGAAAATCCGTGGACGGAAAATACCACGTACTACGTTCGCGCCCGCGTTTACGACAGGGTCTCCCCGTCGCCGCTGCTGACTTTGACGAGCGAAAAAACTTTCGTCTATGACGTTTCCCTGCCGACGGCGGCCGTCACACTTCCCATCCACAGTGTTTCAACCAACGTGTATTCTTCGCTGCCGCAGATTGCCGGTACGGCGCGCGACTGGCCGAGCCGCGGAAATCTTGCAAACGTGGAAGTTATGCTCTACGCCAACACGCTTGACAACGCGGGCAAGTATTACAGGGCGTCTCCTCCGGGATGGACTTTTGCCGTCACGTGGAATACGGCGTCGGTCTACGCTCTTAACAATGCGTCGTGGAGTTTTACCACGCCGACGCTGCAAAATGAAGCGCTTTATACCGTGACTGCCCGTTCGCTCGACAAGGCCGAAAACCAGCAGGTGAATTATGCCTTCGGCGTCTCGTCGGTAAACTTCAGGTACGACAATGCCGGCCCCGCGGCTTCAATAACCTTCCCCGCGTCTCCCTCGATAAATCTTGAACACGTCGGCGGAGCATCCTTTGACTTTTTAGGCCAGATAACGGACAATCTTGCCGGAGCTTCGACCGCATATATACAACTGACGAAACTGCTGTCGGGCGATACTTACTACTGGACGGGCGTGGAATGGTCGTCGAATACGGTCGTAACGTTGTCCGCCGACGAACCTGCTCCCGCGAGTTTCGGCGGCTCGCCGGTTTCGTGGTCGTACAATATGAATAAGATCAACATGGAGTCCGACAGAGAGTACCGCCTCCGCGTGTACGCCTTTGACCACGCCAAACCGTTTGGCAATCAGGGCGCGTGGACTTCGTATGATTTTGTCACCGATACCACGCCGCCTTTGTCGACGGTAAGATTCCCCGCCGACGGCGCCACTCATAAAAATCTTACGATAATATCCGGAACCGCCCTGGGAGATCTTTCTGGCGTTGCTTCCGTGTCGGTTTCCATACAGCGTATCGACGGCGTGGCGGACGACGGCTGGTACTGGAGCCACTACGCCGGCGGCGGAAGCTGGGTGGATTATTCCACCGGAGCGCCGGCATCCGTGACCGCCGGACGCGGCCAGCGCGACTGGACGTATTCCATGGCGGATTCCAATTTTACGTCGGGCACAAGATACCGCGTTGTTTCACGCGCGAGGGACGCCGCGGGAAATTACGAAACGGTTATGTCTACGGTCGTCTTTATCTACGACCGCACCGCCCCCGCAACAGGGATAACCGTGCCGGCCCTTTCATACTACGGCTCCGGCGACACGCAACTTCCGACTATATCCGGAACGTCGGCGGATTTGCCCGCCGCGCTTTACTCCGGAGTGGACAAAGTTCTTGTCAGAATAAAACGTTCGCCCGATGTCGGACTGCCTTATTGGAGCGGAGCAACGAGCGCATGGGTGGCCGGTTCCACGTGGACCGTCGTGACCGGCACCGACCCGTGGACTTTTGACGGCGGCGCTCTTTGGGATGACGGAAGAAGTTACGACATATATTCACGCGCTCTCGACTTTGCCGGCAACCTGTCCGGATGGACGACCAAGACCTTTATATACGACACGACTCTGCCTGTCGCGCGCCTGCAAAAACCGGCGGCGGCTTTCATCACAACGCTTCCGACGATATCCGGCACGGCGGCCGACCCCGCTTCCACCTACGCGAACCCGTCTCTTCTGGATAAAGTTCAGGTGGCTGTGCAGATTGATCCCACCGGCGACGGCAATTGGTGGAACGGCAGCGCTTTCGCGATAAGCCATCCGCCCGCGCCGGAGACGCCCGAGTGGATCAACGCCGAAGGAAATATCAACGGTTTTGCCGGTCCCGAGACGTGGTGGCTTGCCGACGCATCCACTCCGACCTGGCTAAACAACAACGAGTATCGCCTGAAAGTCCGTTCGCTCGACCGCTCCGGCAATGTTTCCACCGGCACCGTTCTCGAACAAATTTTCGTGTACGACACCGCCCGCCCCGAAGTGTCGATAACGACGCCGTCTCTGGCGTCATACAACGCGCTTGCCGAAATACGCGGCATAGCGGCCGACACCAACGCCAAGGGCTCCGTCAATAAAGTCGAGATAAGAATCAAAAACTACACCGCCGACGGCTGGTGGGACGGCGCGGGTTTTACCATTTCCGACGTCAACAGAGAAACGGCGTGGTTTACGCCCGCGAATCAATCGGGCAATTGGTCGCTGTGGATTCAGACGTTCACTTGGGCGAGCGGCAACTATTACGAGATAAACGCCCGCGCCGTGGATAACGCCGGCCTTTACACTCTGAATAACGCCACGCGCACTTTCCGTTTTGATGCCGAAGCGCCCAACACTTACGTGACCGTGCCCGCGCACGGCGTTTACGTCAGAACTCTCGGAGCGATTTCAGGAACCGCCCGCGATGTCCCTCCCGCGGCGTCGGGCACGAACTACGGCGGCACCGGCATCACACAGTCCACCATCGAAGTCGCCATACGCGACAACTACAGAATGCAGTGGTGGGGCGGCGGAGCGTTCAACGAGCCGTCGCCGCTGGCCCGCTCCTACGGCGGTTCCGTCGATACGGAACCCATCGAATGGTACCGCTCGGAATCCTTCCAGAACGAGATACTTTCGGGCGCATCCTACTATGCCACGGCGCGAGCCCGCGACAACGCTCTTAATCAGGAGGCGTTCTACAACGTTCGCGGCTCGACATTTATCGTGGACACGACGCCTCCCCTGTCCGCGATGACGACACCTTACGCCACTCACCACAAAGTCCTTGCGACGATATCGGGCACGGCCGTTGACCCCGTTGCCGCCGCCGTCCGTCCGCTCGTAGCGGGTCTGCGGAATGTCGAACTTACAGTTTATGACGAAACGAACAATCAATTCTGGACGACCACCGGCTGGAACCCGCCCGGCGTCGGCATAGCGACGTGGACGGCGACGGGCACATCCGTCTGGACCTCGACGAATATTCCCGCGTGGGGCGACGGCATCGCTTATCGCATACGCTCGTGGGCGTCCGACAATGCCCTGCCTCTGCCGGGCAACGTTCAGTCGCCGGTCGCCGAGCATTACTTCATTTTCGATTCTTCCGCTCCCCGCGCGTTCTTCGATTCAAGCATCGTCAACGGGGCGTTTTACCAGACACTGGGGGCCATAACCGGCACCGCCCGCGACTATCCCGTCGCCAACAACCGCGCGGGCATACAAAAAATAGAAGTTTTAATAAGAGACGTCTCCGCCGACAAATACTGGTATTCGGGAATTTGGAACGATGCCGAACCGCCTTTGGGGGCATGGCCCACCGCAACTCTCGGCGGAGATCCGCAAGGGATTACAACGTGGAACTTTGCTTCCGTGCCGTCGTGGGCAAGCGGAAAAGATTACCAGATATCCGTGCGCGCGTGGGATAACGTGACCAACAACTATCAATCGCCCGCGCTCGCCTACACGGTAAATATCGACACTCACCCGCCGGCTTCTCTTATCAATCTGCCGATAGAAGACAAAGGTTATTCGACGGGCGATCCGCTTGTTATGATAACGGGCACCTCGCGCGATTATCGTCCCGACGGGGCTTTCAAGTATTCCGGCGTTGCGGCTGCGGGCGTGAAAATTTCCGTCCGTCTCGACGAGTCGCCCTACAACTCCACGGATGCGTCGGCTTCCGATAAGTGGTGGGACTTCGGGACCAGCACGTGGATTGTCTACGACAAATACGGCACGGCCGAAGAAACGGAACTGGCCACCCTCGGCACGGCGTCGGTGACGGACAATCCGTACCCGGGCGATCCGACACTGTCGTGGGAACTGGCGGCCCCCGAGTGGATTTCCGGCAAGCGTTACCGCATAAGGGCCCGCTCCGTCGACAATATCGGAAACGCCGAAACGCAGGTATCGACCAGAACCTGCACGGTAGACATTCTGCCGCCTACCTCGCGGTCGGTGCGTCCCGCGCAGGGCGGACAGTACAACCTTTCGTCCAACGCGCTCACCACGCTTTCGGGAACCGCCATAGACGACTTGCCCGATAACGTCGACTATACGGATGTGAGAATATTCTACGACGACGGAGTGCGTTTCTACTGGCAGGGCGCCACGTGGGACACGCCTTCCAAATGGCTGACTGCCGCCAATCTCACCGCCGGGGGCACTTGGTGGGCGTACGATTACGGCAATCCGTCCGACTGGGTCTCAGGCAAGACCTACTCCATAAACACCCGCGCCACCGACAAGGCCGGCAACGTGCAGGTGGCGTGGTCCACCACCACATTCAATGTTGACACCGAGCCGCCCGGCGCCAGAATAAATTTACCCGTGCACGACGCCAGCTATAAATCTCTGCCGGCCGTAACCGGCACGGCCGCCGACGACTTCTCCGGAGTGGCTGTTACTTCTGTGGCCATACAGGATCTTTCCAACAGCAAATATTGGAACGGAACGACTTTTAACGCCGACAATCCGCAGTGGTTTATGTACAACACCGGCGACGCCGCAAATTGGAGCTACGGAAATCCCGTAAACATCGCGTGGCAAAGCGGCAGGCGGTATCTTGTAATATCCCGCGCCGCCGACGCGGCGGGCAACGTCGCCACGGCGTTTGACGTGGGCGTGAACTCCAACACTTTCTCTTTCGATAATGTGCCGCCTCAAACCTTTGTGGCGCTTCCGTCGAATAATTCCACCGCCAATTCCCTGCCTACCATATCCGGCACGTCGACGGACGACTTCTCGGGCGTAACCGATATCAAACTCCAGATAACGTATCTTGACGCCGGCGACACGTATTATTGGTCGGGCGTGGAGTTCTCCTCGGAAACGCCGATGGCCGAAATTACCGGCACTGTGTTATCGCCGCGCCAGACATATTCCGTCTGGACCGCCACCGATTCGCTGCCGTCGTGGACCGGACCTCGCTACTATCAGATAAGAGTCCGCGCGGGCGACTACGCGGCGAATCTGGGCGCCAAGACCACCGTTCAGTTCCTCTTTGACCGCTCGATGCCGTCGACTACGCTTGTGGTTCCCGCCGCATCGACGGAGTACTCAAGCGTGCGCACGCTGTCGTCGATCTCGGGTACGGCGGTGGATGCTCCGGTCGATCCGCTGTCCGGCATTCGCAATGTTTACGTAAGAATTTCTACGGGGCCGTCCACAGCTCCGACGTGGTTCTGGAGCGGCAATTCGGGCGCGTGGGTAAACTACTCCACGTGGACGGTAACCTCGTCGACGCAGCAGGCCGGCTCCTCGGCTGTCTGGTCGCTGTCGTCGCCGAACAATCCGTCATGGCAGGACGCCATCAAATATAACATCAACGTCAGGGCTCTCGACCTGGCCGGCAATTTGTCCGCGTGGACCACAAGAACTTTCCTTTTCGACGACAATATACCGCTTGTCTCCGTCGTAAGACCTATTGCGAATTTTGAAACGGCGCCGCTCAACACCATTTCCGGCACGGCGTCCGACCCCGGCCCCGCGGGCTTGAAGTCGCTTCTTGAAGAAGTCAAAATAGCGATACAGATTAATCCCTCGGGCGATGGAAATTACTGGGACGGCAACGGATTTAACAATGAAGCGCAGACGTATTTTGCCGTCAGTAATAACGTGACGCCCGGCGCCGAGTCCGGCTCGTGGTATCACACCGGCTCGACCCCTGCGTGGGTCGACGGCTCGACTTATCGCGTTTATGCCAAGTCGTTCGACAAGGCGCTCAACGAATCCGCCGTCTCGCAGGTTACGTTTATTTACGACATAACAAAATCGACGGTAGTTGTTACGCTTCCGGCGCCGGCGGTGACATATTATTCGTCGAT
>PHAN01000007.1:87021-100794 GCA_002841695.1 Elusimicrobia bacterium HGW-Elusimicrobia-1
TATACGGTGAAGTCGAAGTCGTGGGACAATTCGAGTCCGTCGATGGAAGAGACGAGTTACACCGACGGAGTTAACAGAGTGAGGTTCATTTACGACGTAAGCAAGCCCACGAGCGCGGTGACATATCCGGCCGACGGAAGCAATTACCGCGCGGCGACATTAACCACGATTTCAGGAACACACACCGACCTTACGCCTCAGGCGGGCCGACTTATGAGCGGCGTGGGAGTGGTTAAAGTATCGATACAGGATTTGACACATCCGACGACATATTGGAGAAACGGAACCGGCTGGGTTGAGACGGAAGATTGGGGCGCGACGACGAACGCGACGGTTTATCCGTCGAGCTGGACATTCGCCAACATACCGGCGTGGCAGACGGGCAGACAGTATAAGATTCGTTCGCGCGCGTACGACACCGCCGTGCCGACAGCCAACGACCAGTACACCGATTCCGCCCAAGCCGGCTACACAATAACATTCGACACGACCCCGCCGAGCGCGTCCATACAGATACCTTTGCATAACGGATTTTATTCGCAAGCCAACGCGCTGCCGAACATATCGGGCACGGCGACGGACCCCTTGCCTTTTGCGGGCGCGGCCCGGTCGGACATAGATTATGTAAGGGTTGCGATAAAAGATTTGGGCGCCGACTGGTGGAACGGAGTAGGATTCAGTTCGGCGGCGATATCGTGGCGCGCGACGGTAAAGACGGGCGGGCCTGTGTGGACGTGGGAATATCCGGCGGGGCAGGGCGCAGAAAATCTACCCGCGTGGCAGGACAACAAGAAATACGCGGTCTGGACGGAAGCGTTCGACAAATCAGGCAACACCGGCGGAGTGGTAATATCGACATACACGTACGACACGACACCGCCGACTTCAAAGATACAACTTCCGTCGAACCAGTATCACAAGTCGGGCGAATTGACGACGTTATCGGGCACGGCTTCCGACGGAGCCAACGCCAACAGAAGCGATTTGGAGATTGTCGAGATAGCCATACAAAGAGACCCCGAAAGCGCGGGTAATTACTGGAGTTGGGGAGCCGAGACATTTAGTTCGGGCGCGTCGTCGTACACGATCACAAACGCCGGGACTTTGGCGGCCTGGCAGCAGACGTGGCGCCTGCCGAACTGGGACAATTTCGACGGAGTGACTTTCAGGGTGTACGTCAACGCCAAAGATAAATCGCAGAATTATCAGGCCGCGTTGACGTCGTTTACGTTTATTTACGACATAACGCGACTATAACAGGCACCGCCGCCGACGCGGCTCCCGGGCAGGTCGATAAAGTTTATATAAGGGTCAAGAATAACACTGTCGTACCGGCCAAATATTGGGGCGGTGCGGGTTACAGCATATTAGACGCCGACAGAGACACCGCGTGGTTCGTGACGGCCACGACAAATTCTTATCAGCTGTGGACGGCCACTTTCACCGCATGGACCGATGGCTACAACTATTCGGTGGAGTCGCGCGCGTTCGACAAGTCCGGCATTTATTCCACTATTTACTCCTCGGCCGTATTTACTTACGACCAGACGCCGCCGACGTCGCGCGCCACGCTGCCGGCGCACAACGTTCCCATAAAAGAACTTGTCGCCATAACCGGCACGGCTTCCGACCTCGCCGACGGCAAGGCGATTACCGTAAATATGGCCGTCAAGAGAAACACCGACGGCAAATGGTTCGATTACTCGGACTTTAACTCTGCAAGCGTAGTGCCGCTTGAGACGGAGTTGTCGGTCAACGGGACTTGGTGGCAGTACGCGTACATCGCCTCACTGGCGTCCAAACTTTCGTCGGGAGTTTCCTACTACATAACATCGCAGGCCAACGACGCCGCGCTTCCGTCCAATAATTACGAGCAGTGGGCGGTTCTGGGCACGACATTCACTTTCGACAACTCGCACGCCACAACCACGGTAATACTGCCGGCGCACAATCTCTACTACAACACGCTCTCCCAGATACAGGGCACGGCAAGAGACGCGACTTCCGCCATAGACCAGGTAAAAACGGCGATACAGCGCCTTACCGACGGAAAATGGTGGAATCCCGACGGCGGCGGCTCTTGGGACGACACGACTCCCGGGTATAATCCCGTGTGGATCAACGTCTCCACGTCATCTCTTATCAACTGGACACTCTACTCTTCGTCGGTGCCTCCGTCGGGGCAGCTGACTCATGCCGCGCGTTACAACGTAATAGCCCGCTCGCTCGACAGACCCGGTAACGTCGAAGACCTATTTACCGTCGGGGCGAATTCGGTGACATTTACGTGGGACGTGGGCAAGCCGACTTCCGTAGTCACGGTGCCGGTCAACAACGAATACTACGGCGGGCCGTCAAGACCCATAACGCTTCTGGAAGGAACCGCCTCGGACGCGCCGTCCGGACTTTCCAACGTAAAATGGGCTATGGGAGAAGCGCCGACCGGTCCGTGGTGGTATCTCGACGGTTCCACTTTCAGTTCTCCGTCGGTAATATGGTACAACGCCGACGGCTTGACTCCGTGGAGCGCCGCAACCCCGCCTTTGCAGAACTCACGGCAGTACATAGTCAGAAGCAAGGCGCTCGACAACGCTACCAACGAGGAAACGCCCTCCGCCGGCAAGACGTTCACTTATGATAACGAGCGGCCGGTTTCCGGTATAGTGCGGCCTGTCAATAATAAACCGTACAACGCGCTCGTCTCGATATCCGGCACGGCGGCGGACAATACCGCCAACAACGGAATAATGGTGTCCGTGCGGCAGGTCGGCGGCAGCTGGTTTAACAATGTGACGGGCGAGTTTACCGTCGGGACGGAAGAGGCCTCGTGGTTTGCGTCGTCGGGAACGGCCGCAAATTGGTATTACTACGGAATACCTTGGGCAAGCGGCCATGAATATCTGGTTCGTTCAAGGGCGTTTGACCGCGCCACCAACGAAGAAATTCCCTTGTCCGGCAATCAATTCAAGTTCGACTCCGAGCCGCCGACTTCCTCGGCGACCTACCCCGAAGCCGGAGTTTATTACTCGGTTATCCCCTCGGTAACCGGCACGGCCGTCGATACCGGCGGTTCCGGCGTGCAGAAAGTGGAAGTCAGAATAAAGAACGTAACCGACACGCTCTTCTGGAATGGTTCGAATTTTGTCGCCCAATCCTCCTGGGTGCCGGTCGCGATGCACGTTTCATCGTGGTCATACTCCACGACGGTTTCGTGGAATTCAGGAAGGGTTTACCAGATAGCAAGCCGTGCCTGGGACGTGGCCGGCTCGTCGGAAACAGCCGGAGAAATTCCCGATGCCGGCGACGTCGAATTTTTCTATGACGATACCAAACCCGTCACTAAAGTGCTTATGCCCGTCGGAGGGGACTTCTATAAGACGCTTGCCATCGTCTCCGGAACGGCCGCAGACCCGATGCCCGGAGGGGGAACTGTCGCAAGCGGTATAGCGACGAGCGGCGTGGATTACGCCATACTGAATAAGACGATAAGCAAGTGGTGGTCGGGCGGAGCGTTCAACGATAACGACAGGCAATGGTTCGCCGCTACGGGCGAAGCCGACTGGCAGTTTGCATTCTCCGATATAAACTGGGACGACGCGAGCGTCTATCTTATAACCACGCGCGTCCGCGACAAGGCCGTGGCCCCCAATTACGAAACCGCGTTCACGGTCGACGTCAACTCGGTTACGTTTACCGTAGATAAATCTACGCCCGTCTCTTATATCAGACATCCGTCCGGCGGGCTCGTAACCAATTCTTTGCCGTCGATATCCGGCACGGCCCTCGACGTCAACACGCCTTCCAGCGGCATAGACAAGGTCGAAGTCGCCGTGCGCCGCGACGCGCCTGCGCCTGTTAAGTGGTGGACCGGCGCCGTATTCGATTCCGACGTCTCGTCGTACGTAGTCACGCAGGCGCTTACACCCAATAACACTTTCTGGTGGTACACGGGTTTCGAGGCGCAGCTTGTGACCCATTCCACTTACACCGTATTCGCGCGCGCGGTCGACAAATCGAAGCCGTCGGGCAATTATGAAATCACCGGCGGGTCGAGACAGTTCGTCTACGATATCACCAAGCCCACGGCCGTTGTCGTTTCTCCGTCGGCCAACGCCAACTTAAACGAACTTACGCAGATAATCGGAACGGCCTTTGACGTTTTTGGAATTGTGCAGGTCAGGGCGCTTATGCGAGATCTTACTTACCCCAATACTTACTGGAACGGAACTTCCTGGCAGGTCGGCGAGCCCGCTACGTGGCCCGCTGCTACCGGCGGATCTTCATGGACTTATGATATGACGGCATTTTCCGACGGACATCAGTATCAGGCGACGGCCCGCGCTTATGACACGGCCGGCAATACCGGAAACCCGTCGACGGCAAAAATATTCAAGTACGATACTTCGCGGCCGGTTTCGCGCGTTACGCTTCCCGTTAACGACGGATTCTATCGCATCCTTCCTACGCTTTCAGGCACAGCGTTGGACCCCGATACGGGCCCCGGCACCACGGGTATCGGCTCCGTCAAAGTTCTTATAAGTAAGGCCGGCGGCGATTACTATCAGGGCGGCGGCACAGTTTGGTCGGGCACAGTCACGGAATTGCCCACTACGCTTTTTGATATGGGAGCCGGAGACAAGACGGGCAAATGGCGCTACGATTCCGATATGCCTGTGTGGGAGGACGGAGTAACTTATACCGTGCAGTGTAAAGTTTACGACAAGGCCGGCAACGCCGAAATTGAACCTCTGCACGCCGGCTCTACGTTCAAGTTCGACTCGACCCCGCCGGATTCGCTGGTCAATTTGCCGGAAAATATTTATGAGGCGCAGAACAGGGGATATGCTTCTCTCGGGTCCATTACCGGCACCGCCGTCGATGCGAACGGAATAATGGGTGTCAAGATAAAAGTTTACGACGAGAGCGAGGGACTTACCTGGAACGATGAAATCGGCAACTGGGATTCTCCCGACGATGAAACGGAAAAATTCTGGACGGTCGTGGCCGGCTCGGGAACCGGCACGGTCGTATGGTCAACCTCGACGGTAATAACGTGGACGAACAATAAAATATACAGAATAGTTTCGCGCGCCCGCGATTACGCGGCCAACTACGAAGTCGAATTGTCGACGACGCGCGTAAAGATAGACGACACGTCGCCCACCGCCGGCGTGACCCAGCCGTCCGGCAATAACATTAACTCTTTGCCGGCCATATCGGGCACGGCCCGCGATGTCGAGACCAGAGTGCTTCAGGTCCGCGTCAGAATCAGAAGACAGTTCGACGGAAAATACTGGTCGTTTACGGGATGGCAGACATTCGGCGATCCGTCGAGCGCGTGGATAAACGCCGCGGGCAACGGCACCGGTATAATCAACTGGGCTTACACGCACGACAATTTCCTTGACCCCGCCAGCCCCGACTACGCATGGACGAGCGGACGGACATATACCATAGACGTTGAAGCCCGCGACCCGAGTTTGCCCGCGCCCAACATCCGCACCGTCACCGACGCCTACACATTCACGTTCGACAGGGCGCCGCCCGTCGCGCGCACTGTCTTGCCCGCGTCAAACGGCGCATATAATTCTCTCGACAGTATAACCGGCACCGCGATGGATCTTACCGCCGGTTTGCAGAAAGTGCAGATACAAGTTTACGACGTCACCGCCGGCGCGACCTGGTACGACGACGGCGCCAGCAAGTTCTGGTCGACGGGCGATATCTGGGTGAATCTATCCACGTCCGCTGTTGGCGGAAGCACCGTAACGTGGTCTTATGTCGAACCCGCCCTTATGGATGTCGGTCAGCCCGACGGATGGAAAGACGGCCGCACCTATCGCGTTCGCGCCCGCGCCTACGATCAGGCCAACAGTTACGACGGCTCGCCGAGCCCCAACGTCTCCACGTACGTGGTCACCAATCAGTTTATTTTCGATGTGACCAAACCGACCTCGACGATAACCATTCCCGAGGACGATTCTTACAACGTCGACATAACCAGAATTTACGGCACATCCGCCGACACCTTCAGCGGCGTAGGCAATTCCGGAGTGCTTACCGATGGGGCGGAGGTCGTGATAGTTCTTGACGCCGACGAAAACGACGTTCCTTCCGCAGGCGACTATATATGGGATTGGAACGGCTCAAGTTACACGTGGGTAGATTACGCAGGTTCCCTTGTATGGCGTCCCACCATCGGCGGACTGAGCTGGTATTCCGGCGATGTCATGACGGGCAAGTGGCGCTCCGGCAAATGGTATCTGGCCAAGGCCCGCGCCAAAGACCTTGCCGGCAACGTTCAGGATCATACGCTTATGCCCTGGAAGCGGTTCTCCGTTACACTGCCGGCCAAGTCGTTCAACGTGACGGCGCTTAACACCAGCCCGACGGCCGGAACGGCCGTGAGTTTGGTGGTGGAAGCCAAGGACCAGCTCGAAGGCGGCGGCGACCGCGCCAGAAACTATCGCGGCAGAATCAGATTTACCGTCGACGGTTCGATATCGGCTCCCGGCGAGCCGGAGATTCCGTACGTGACCGGCGACGAAGCCATCACGTGGAAGGGTTGGCTGCCTGCCGATTACAGATTTACCGAGGAAGTGCAGGGCGCCACGACCTTCAGCGCCATGATATCGAGCGAAACGCTCAAACTCGTAAAGACATCCTCGCGCAGAGTTTACGTTACCGACATCGACAGCACGTCGGTGGTCGGCTTCGCAGATCTTACCGTGAGCGCCGCCTCCCCCGAAAAACTCCGAGTTCGCGCGCCCGGCTCAACCGGCAAACCCGGCACGCTGACGGGTCTCGGCGGTTCTCCGTCGGAGCGCACGGCGGGCGTTTCTTTCAGCGCTACCGTGGAGGCCACCGACCGCTACTGGAACATAGCCGCGTCTACGTCGACCACGGCGCGTCTTGCCACATCCGATGTCTACGCGACTTCGCTTCCGCAAGACAAAGCCCTCGTCGGAGGCGACGGCCTGCCGAAAGGTTCCACTACTTACGACGTCACTCTGGTGACGCGCGGCAATCCCACGCTTACCGCCTCGGATATAGGCGGCACGGCGTGGTCGGAACACACTTCTGGGCCGGTGCCCGTTGCCGCCGCATCCGTCAACCGTCTTATGGTTCTTGCGCCCGGCCAGACGCCCGTGTGGGGCAAACCGCCTTACTCTGTGCCATATAATGACGGCGGACGCTCCACTACCACCGCTACCGTGCAGACCGCAGGCGTTCCCTTCACGGCCACGGTTTTTGCGGTCGATAATTTCTGGAACCGCCGCGACGACGTTTCGTCCGTCATACGTCTTGTCACGAGCGATACCTACGACATTCATCCGACGACGACTCCTCTTTCCGGCGGCTCCACTACGTTTGTCGTTACCATGATAAGATCCGCCACGCAGTATCTTGAGGCGGGAGTGTTCAGCGGCACTTCCGTATCGTCGGGCACGTCCAACGGCATATTTGTAAGGCCCAATCCCACCGTCGGAGAAATGAAACTCCAGGTGCTTGTGCCCGGCGAAACCCGCGTGGCGGGCAAAGCCAACGCGCCCGAATCGCTTTACTACGGCGGTGAAGAGCCCTACGGCAAAGCAGGCACGCCCGACGCGCTCACTGCGGGGTCGACTTATCAGGCCACGGTAAATCTCGTCGACAGATTCTATAACATCGTGACCAATGCCACGATGCCCAAGGTCAACGTTAATATGTCGCCGTACTCCATAGAAGTCAATCCCATTTCGGCGTCACTTGTCGCGGGTACCAGAAACTTCGGCATAAATTATCTTGTGTCGACGTCCCAGACCAACGGCCCTGCTTCGCGCAGCGTGGCGGTAACCGATTCCGGAGAGACGGGAACCAATTATACTGCCGACACGAGTCCGTCGATATCGGTAGTGCCCGCGTCGATATCGAAACTTCAGTTACTTGTTCCCACTGAATCCGCCGCGCCCGGCACCGCGGAGGGTAAATCCGGGTCGGCGCAATCGCGCGTCGCGGGTATTTCATTCAATGTGACAGTGCGCGCCTGCGACGATTACTGGAACCACAACACCGCGGGCGACAGACAGGTCAAGATAATTTCCACCGACCAGTACGCCGCGGTGGTTACGGAATCGCTGCCGTCGGGCGTGGGCCAGATAATAAAACCTATGATACTCCGCCGCGCCCGCCCCACGGGCAATACGCTTGATACTGTTTACACCGACATCACCGCGCGCGACGATTCCGGCGAAGCGGTGCTCTGGAGTTCTCAGACGGTATCGGCTATAGAAGTCAATCCGGACACCGATTCCTCCGAGGGTAAGCGTAAACTTCAGATAGTAATGCCCGGACAAACCGCCCAGCCGGGACATCCCGCCGGTATCACGGGTAATATCACGCCGCGCACGGCCGGCTCGGGATTCAGCGTAACAATTAACTCCGTCGACTCCAACTGGAACCGCCTGCCCGTTGACGCTCCCGTCGAGACGAAGGTTACTCTCATAGACGATAATTATGCCGTCGTGCCGACCACCAAGACAATGGTGGCCGGTCAGGAGATATTTACCGTCACGCCGGTCACGGCCAAGCAGCAGAGATTGAAAGTTGAGGATGTCGAGAATCCGCCCATCCCGCCCACTTATGTTTCTACGACAACCGTATACTTTACGGTCAACCCCGCCGCGGCTACTCGTCTGCAGGTATTGGTGCCCAATCAACAGAATGTTCCCGGCAAGTGGAGCGGTTCGCCGACCGCTACCGAGCCCTACGGCAAGAATACTTTCTCTACGGTAAATCAGACGGCGGGCGCGCCCTTTAATGTTACCGTGAACGCCTGCGACTCGTATTGGAATATCACTTCGACCAACGTTACCGTCGATGTTAAAGTCGTGATCACGGCTATGGACGAGGATCCCTACGGCGCGGTATTCGCGTCCACTACCACGCTCGTCAACTCTTCTACTTTCACGGCCACGGCTTACACCGCCGCAACGCGCCGCCTCCGTGTGCAGAAAGTCGGCGGAGGGCTTACGGAACAGACGGGCGAAGTCATCACGATAGAGCCCAAACTGCCCGCCTCAAAACTTCTGATATTCGTGGCCGGCGAATCGCACGTCCCCGGAAAATGCCCCGAAGTCGGCGCGCCCGCTCCTTACGGCAGGTCGGGCACGCCTACACGGCAGACGGCCGGTCAGTCGTTTGGTATTTCCGTGGCGGTGACGGATGATTTCTACAACAGGGTTACGAACGTCGACCCGCAGCCGACGATACGACTCTCCGCCGCCGACCCGCACGACCGGCAGCCGCCGCAATCGGGCCCGACTTACATCGACGAGCCGATGTCCAACGGCCAGATAGGCATAGACGCGCCTTACTATTGGTACTTGGTTACGGCGTCCACATCCGGATGGTCGATCTCGGCCGACGACATTTCGCCGAACATTTACGCCACGGCCGATTCTCAGCCGATAAAAGTAAAACCCGCGCCGCACGCTCCGGGCGAGGGCAAGCCCAGAAAACTTTTGACCCTGCTGCCCGGCGAAACGCTTGATTCCGGCAAACCGCCGTATGACTATCCAAACAATACCGGCGGAAAATCCGGCGCCGCAACCGCCAGAACTGCGGGCGCGGACTTCACAGTTACGGCTCACGCCGTTGACCACTACTGGAACGTAATTAACGACGCGCTGTACGAAATATCTCCCGTCGAGGGCAATGCTTATACGGAAATTACCACCACCGACCTTTACGATTCCGAGCCGGGCGCGGCGGTGATGGTAAACGGAACCATTCCGTTCGGACTCAATCTTGTGACGGCGAGCACTTTCACCTTGACCGTGACGGATATCGAGGCCTCTCCTCCCAGAGGGTATAATTATCAGTCGTACACGACCGTCGTGTCCACCGTCCAATCCGCCTCCGCCGTGCGTCTGCAGGCATTACTGCCCGGCGAATCGGCTCTGCCGGGTTCTGCGACGGGCAAAACCGGCAATCCTACCGTCTGGAACGCCGGGCAGCAGTATTACATTACTGTCAACGGAACCGACCAGTTCTGGAACCGCAGAAATGATTCCGTGGCAAGCGTGCGTTTTACCGCGACCGGCGGTTATGAAACCGTCTACTCCACGGCGCAGTCGCTCATATCGGGCACGGCGCAGATTCCGTTTATGTTATTTACCGCCTCCACGCACACTATACTGGCCGAAGACATAGACGCCGCGCCGCTTGACCCCTTCACCGTGCCGGTCGTAACCGTCACGTTCAATTCTCCGACGAAACTTCTTGCCGTAATGCCCGGAGAGACATATAAACCCGGACGATGGAAACAGACCCCCGCCGGAAAAGAAGGCGCGCCCAATACCTACACCGCCGGCGAACAGTTCACTCTTACGGTTTACGGCGTGGACACATGGTACAACAAGACGTCTACGACCACGTCGTCGTTTATCGAGACGACCGACCCCTACGACGTTCACCCCGCCACGGCCAACATAGTCAGCGGACAGGTTACTTTCAACCAGGCGTTCGTGTCGGCCACGGACGCGCTTAACTGGAATACATCGTGGACGCTTGGGGCCAAAGCGCCGCAGTCGAATATGAGCGCCTCGACGGTATCGGGCATATCCGTCGCCGCCAACGCCCACGTCTCTGACCCCGCCAACCGCCGCCTTATAGCGATATTGCCCGGTCAGACATATAAACCCGGCAAGTTCGGCGCAACCCCTTACGGTCTCGACAACTCGCCTTCTTCGCAAGTCGCGGGTTCTACGTTCACCGCCACTGTTTACGCGACGGATAATTGGTGGAACAGAAATTCGTCCTTCAATCCTACGGCCGACCTTACCACCAACGACCCCAATGACACCCATCCGTCGGCGAGAACTCTTGCCGCCGGCGCGACGACGTTCCCCGTTACGCTGATAACAAGAAACGACTCGGGCTGGACGGTGTCCGTGGCCGCCGGAGGGTTTACGGCTTACAACTCCGCCGACGTAACCGTGCAGCCGAACACGGCGTCCAAACTTTTGGTATTGCTGCCCGGACAGTCGGAAGTGTGGGGAACCGGCGCGGGAAGGAGCGGCGAGCCCGACACGCAGACGGCCGGCTCGGCTTTCGTCATCACCGTAAAATCCTGCGATGCGTACTACAACTTCCAGCCGGCCGATACTTCATCCGTGTCGGTGGTCACCAGCGACCTCTACGACAACCATCCGTCGACCCGCGCGCTCATAGCGGGCGTGACGCATTACACCATACTGCCCGTGACCGCATCCACTCAGACGATAACGGCGCTCGACAGATCCGCGCCCTTTATGGCCGACAATATTTCCGACGTCTACACAGTGGACGCCGGCACGGTGTCGCGCTTGCAGGTGTTGCTGCCGGGCGAGACCTCTCTACCGGGCTCGTCGGGCGGAAAACAGGGAACTCCGCAGACGCTGACCGCCGGTGTCACATTCTACGTTACCGTAAACGCCACCGACGCGTCGTGGAACGCCAAGGCCGGATACACCGATAACGACGGCGTTCGCATTGAGACGACCGACTCCTACGACATTCATCCGGCCACGCAGCCGCTTGCCAACGGCACGACGGTATTTGCCGTTACGCTGGTTACGCGCGGATCGAGCCACAGAATTTACGCCATCGACACTTCCATCGCGCCCGACGGATGGTATTTGTCCAACGGCACCTCGACCATCGCTACGGTTAATCCCAAGATAGACGTGCTTTCCGAGCTTCGGCTGCAGTTGATTGTGCCCGGAGAGACGGCCGCCGAAGGCAAGTGGAACAACGGCGTGAACGCCGCGCCCTACGGCAAAATCGGCGCGCCTACGGCCCGCACCGCGGGAACGTCGTTCAACGTGATTGCGAATCTCGTCGACAGATACTGGAACCGCGTGGATTCCGGCGTGGATATGCAGTGGGTGGGTCTTGAAAAAATAGGCGATTACGACCAGTACGCCGTGTATCCATCGTCGAGACCGCTGGTTGGCGGCACTACGACATTCCCCGTGGAATTCAGAACTTCCGGATTCGGGTCGTCGCCGTCGTCGTGGACGCTGACTCTAAGAGACGTCGACCAGACGACGCCGGACTTCTCCGACGACACTTCGCCGAGAATTACCGTCAACCCCGGCACCGCCAAAAAATATTTGATAATCACTCCCGGCGAAACGTGGGCGCCCGGAAAGACATCGGGCAAGGCGGGCAAGACCGAGGGCTCGTCGGTAAATACGCAGGTGGCGGGCTCAACTTTCACGGTTACGCTCTATCTTGTCGATGACTTCTATAACGCGCCCAACCAGAGCGTCGTGCCTACGGTGGTGGCGTCCGATCCGAACTGCAAGAATCCGCCGTCGCCCGGCGGCGCGCAGTACGGGCTCACCGGCGGCGTCAGAAACGTCGACATTACGCTTGTGACCGCTTCCACCGAGGGCTGGACGGTAACGGCCTCCGGCGGAGGAAGTTACACGGAATACGTAACGCCGGCCATCAAAGTAAACCCCGCCGGGCCGTCGCGGCTGCTGGCTCTTCTGCCGGGAGAGTCGCACGCTCCCGGAACGTCGACGGGAAAAACCGGAGAGGCCGTCGGCCAGACCGCGGGAACTCCGTTCGCCGTTACCGTGCTTATCACCGATAACAGGTGGAATCTGGTTACGACCACGTCGGCTTTCATCGGCGTTTCTACGGAAGACCCCTACGACGTCCATCCCGCTTCCGCATCCACCGACTCCGGAGTCAAGGTCTTCTGGGTGGAATTCCAACGCGGCGTGGGTGAGGCCTACGCCATAAAGGCCTCTACTGCCGGCGGTAACAATCTTGCGTCTTACGTTACTCCGGCTATCACTTCGACTTTCGGCTCAGCAGTCAAGTTGCAGCTTCTTGTTCCGGGCGAGACGTCCGTGCCCGGCCACGACGTCATCGGCGGCAAATCGGGCCTTACCGAATTCTGGACCGCCGACACACCGCGTCTCGTTACGGTAAACGTCGTCGATAAATACTGGAACAAAAATACCAATGTCAACACGACCGTGCGGCTGACATCCAACGATCCGTTCTTCGTGCCGCCCGACAACCAGCCGACGAACTTCGGCTCGGTCGAAATCTGGGCCACGCTGATTACGTCGTCGTCGACGGCCGAAGGCGGCTGGACGATAACGGCGTCCACCGCGGCCGGCGCATCGGCAGACCATCTGGTGTCCACCACTTCTCCAAAGATTCGCGTTCAGGCGGGCACGGCGTCCAAGATTCTCGTTATGGTTCCGGGAGAGGAACCGCTGCCCGGATCTTCGACGGGCAAACAGGGCAGTCCGTCGGTGCAGACCGCCGGCGATGTGTTCCTTGTCACCGCGCAGGCCACCGATTCCAAATGGAACCCTTCGGATTCTACGGCGACGGTGCGCCTTACCTCAAACGACGGCTACGCTCCTGCGGTGGCCGACCAACCGCTTGTGGGCGGAGCCACGGTGTTTTCGTCCACGCTCATAACCGGTAACGCCGGCGCGCTCAATACCGCCAACCGTAACACAACCGTAACGGTCGCCGACGTCACTTCGCCCGCGCCGCCTCTCCCTCTTACGAGCGGCAATTCCGTCGTGCCGGTCAAGGCCGCGCCCGACGCCGTGTATCTTTTGATGCTGATGCCCGGACAAACGCACGTGCCGGGCCGTCCGCCTTACGCTCCGACGGGCGAGGGCTGGTATCCCGGAGGCGCGTCCGGAACTCCGTCGACGTGGCTGGCCGGAACCACTTACTACGCGACCATCGCCGCCTGCGATAAATACTGGA
>PHAN01000008.1 GCA_002841695.1 Elusimicrobia bacterium HGW-Elusimicrobia-1
GATTCTTCGCTTCGCTCAGAATGACGCTCGCCAAAGGACTCAGGATGACAAAAAACTCAGGGTGACGGATCCCCGTGTTACTCGCAATGACAATAGCGGTTTCGTCCTCCGCCGCGCCGCCGCCTTTGTCTTTTTCTCTTTACTCTTCACCCTTCCCGCTTCCCGTCTTTTGGCCTCATCCCAAATAACCCACACATCCAAAACCGACTGGCAAAACGGCGTTTTAGTAAACGCTACTTGGTATCCCGAAACCCAAATCCAGCTTGATTGGCAGGGTTCGACATTTACCACGCCCGGCCACTCCCCGTCCGAGATGTGGCTCGCCGGATGGAAGTATCGTCGGAGAATCACGATAAACAACTCCCTCGCTTACGGCCTTAGCGATTATCAGGTCTGGATTCCGACGAGCGCCTTTGGCTCAAACTGGACGCTGATACGCTCATCCGCGCAAACAACAATGGCGGATTTTCGTTTCACACCCTCGACAGCCACAACAACAATACCATACTGGATAGACCCCGACACCACAACCGCCAACTGTCGCGGATTTTGGGTGAAAATCTCTACACTACCCGCTACTTCAGGAACTACGATTTATATGTATTATGGAAACCCAAGCACCGGTGCGCCCACAATCAAAGTAGGAGATGCGGAATTACCCGGATGGAATGCATATATTATAAAACTGGTTCGTGGTGGGAGCGTCGCTGATGGTAACTATTGGATTGATCCGGATGGAGGAAGTACAAGCAATGCCTATCAGATATATTGCGAAATGACAACGGATGGCGGCGGATGGGATATGATTTATACATCCGGACAATATATTGATTTAGATTCTGAAGTCACTCCGACAAGTCCGAATGTTGGAACATATGGGACTGATGGATATAGACGGAAAGCGGGTTTTTTGCCATTTAAGGATGTTATTTTTGTTAATCACAACAATAGCGAAAAGGAGTGGTTCAAAAGAAATAGTGGAACGCAGACAACATTGGAAGAGTTGGCTTATCAATCTGATGCGGGCGACCAATCTATGGGATTATGGACAGCGTATGGTATTTATTCATCAGCCAATTACGAAATGATGGTTAGTGGCATACGCGCACAGGATGATTTTAATCAAGGTTTTATGGCAAGTGGATATGTTACTGGTTATAAAAATGTGAATAGTTGGCAAAGTGATAGCAGTTCAAGATATTGGAGACATCAGGCACAGAATACCGGTTATGCGGGGGTGGCGTGGAATGAAAATGGTCATACAAATGTAACGAATAAACTTGTGAGCGTTGGTTTAAGAGGGACGTTAGTAATGACATCTACTCCCACAATATCGTCCGTCGCCGCCGAAGAAGGCGCGTTTTTCTCAACCGGAACCTATCGCTCCGCCGTCATAGACACCGCCTCAAAAGTCGTTGTCTCAAGCGTTTCGTGGAACCCCTCAACGCAACCTGCTGGAACCGCGCTCGTCGTCGGAATCCGCGTATCGTCTTATCCGTTTTCGATAAACTCATCAACCCCGTCGTGGCTTGCCGTATCAAACGGCCAATCGCTCAACTGGCACGGCCGTTACATTCAATATCAAAGCACATTTACGACGACAAACTCGACGACAACACCCCGCCTTGAAGATATATCAGTAACTTACAGGGTAAAGCCCTGGCAGGAAAAATCAGTAACGAGAACCCCGCCAAATTCTTTCGGTTTCGGCGGGGGAGAAACTTGGGCTTGGCAAGTCCCCGTAAAATCCGGCTCCGCTCTGACGATAACCGCCTACATCCGCTACAACACCGAATACGGCGGCGCGGCGACGAAACCAAAACTTACACTTTCGGGTGCAGGTATTTCTCCGGCGAGCATATCGGCGACATCCTCCGCCGAGAACGCATGGGAACTCTTGACCATAAACGCCGGAACACCGTCGCAAAACGCTACGCTCACTCTTAAAACGGAAGGTTTCTCGACGAATCCCGCCGCAAAGTTTTATATCGACGATATAAATGTTTCGCAGTAGGGACAGGTCGAGACCTGTCCCTACAAAAAACCCGACCCGCCTTTATCGTGTCGTTACCCACACATCCCCGACGTCCAATAATATAATTCGTTATTTTTGCTATAATCCGTTTGAAGCGGGGTAACATAAAAGGGGGAATATCATGACGGTAATAGCCCTGCATAGAATCCTGCGGGACAAACTCACGGATGAGGGAGCGGAAGCTCTTGTAAACTTGCTTGACAAGGTCTCATCAAAATCGGAAGATGCCATGCTGGAACACGCCGAAGAACGTTTCGAAAGACGGCTTTCCGACGTTAAAGCCGATATAATCAAGTGGATGTTTATATTTATCTTCGGACAGTTTTGGGCCATAGTAGGCGTACTTTTTGCGTTCTTCAGGAAGTAATCCCCACACCTTGACACGACGGGTGCTTTTTTATATAATGGCCACGTTGAAAGAAGCCGTCAGAAGTACAGCGGCTCGCCTCAAGCGCCACGTAAGGCGGCAAAGAGGCCCGATATAATATCGGTCGAAAAGTCCGAAAGCTCCCGCGGAATGAAAATCATCCCGCGTATATAAGGGAGCGCAGGACATTCGGGAGATGCCGCGCAAGGCGTCTCCTTTGTTTTTTACCCGGGAGGTAACCCTCAACTAAATGAGTTACGACAGAATTTTTTACAGAATCAATCAGCAGATACGCACCTCTACGGTGCGTTTGGTGGATTTCGACGGAACACAGATAGGCATAGTGCCTATCCAGACGGCGCTTGAAAAAGCTCGGGAACGTTTTCTGGACCTTGTGGAAATAGTTCCCAAGGCGAACCCTCCTGTCTGTAAAATAATGGAGTACGCAAAGTTCAAGTACGAGGAATCCAAGAGAGTAAAGGATTCCAGAAAAAAGCACAAAGGCGGGGAACTTAAAGAAATACGGATGCGCCCGCACATAGGCGATCACGACCTCGACGTCAAACTGCGCCACGCCAGAGAATTCCTCACGGAACACAACAAAGTTCGCGTAAGCATAATATTCTACGGACGCGAAATGACGCACAGAGATCTCGGGTCCGCGCTCTTTGAGAAAATCACACAGCGGCTTTCAGATGTGTCCGAGCCGGCCCCCAGACCCAAAATGCTCGGTAACAGAATGATATTCATAATAGAACCGGCCAAGAACAAGCCGAAAACGAACGCCCCCGCGAAACCGCAGGCGCCGCAAACGCCCGCGCCGCAGCCGGCGCCCGCCGATAAACCGGCGCAGCCCTGAACGGATACTTATAACAATAAAATAGAAGGAGCCCCGAACAATGAGAGTCAAAACAGGCGTAAGCACACGCCAGAGAAAAAAGAAGTATTTTAAGCTCGCCAAAGGTTTTTATTCCGACAAATCCAGAAAGTGGCGCCAGGTCAAACAGCAGGTGGAGCGCGCCCTCAGAACGTCCTATGTGGGACGGAAAAAGAGAAAAAGAGAATTCCGCTCGCTCTGGATAATGAGAGTCAACGCCGCGTCCCGCGAAATGGGCATAAGTTACAGCCGTTTCATGCACGGTCTGCGTCTTGCCGGAATAGGCGTCGACAGAAAACAACTTTCCGAGATAGCCCTCGGAGACCCCAAACTCTTCAAGGCGATAGTAGAAGCGGCGCAAAAAGCGCTCGCCGCGGAACCACCTAAAGCGCCCGAGGCCGTCTCCAAACAGTAAATGAGCCACGCGCGTAAAATACTTTTCTTTTTCGCCGCCTCGATTGCCGTCGGCGGAGCGATATTGAGCATGCCTTTCGTCAGGCATGTCCCCTGTCAGCCCGCTGTCGGCGGAAGCAGCGCCTGGCTCACGGGATTTTTTACCGCGGCCTCGGCGATTTGCGTTACCGGCTTGAGCGTGGTGAACATCAACGAGTATTTCAACCTCGGCGGACAGCTGGTCATACTTGTTCTTATACAAATAGGAGCTCTCGGATACGTAACTTTCGCCACGGCGTCCGGAATGATACTGGGGAAAATCCAGATTCGCGAACGGCTGGCGATTAAAGAAGTCGTGGACCCATACAGTTTCGAGGGTCTTCTGGCCTTGCTTAAACGCATCATAAAAATGGCCATTGTAATAGAACTCGCCGGAGCCGTGGTGTTAAGCTCCCTGTTTCTCCGGTATTTTCCGCCGCTCAAGGCCGTCTACTACGGAGTATTCCACGCCGTGTCCGCCTTCGCTAACGCGGGGTTTTCGCTGTTTCCGTCGAGCTTTGAGTTCTTTTCGCGCGACTACGGCATAATGGCCGTGCTCTGCGCGCTGATACTTTCCGGAGGAATAGGTTTTCTTGTCCTGGCGGAACTTCTGGATTTTCGCCGCATTAAGGGGCTCACGCTTCACGCAAAAATGGCATTGATAGTATCGGGCGTTCTGCTTGTAGCCGGCACCGCGGCCGTCTTAATCTTTGAGAGCTCAAACCCGGACACGTTCGGCGGACGGGGAATTATTGAAAAAATCGGAAATGCCGTTTTTCTTTCGGTCACGGCGCGCACGGCCGGTTTTAACACCATCAAGACGGCCATGCTGTCTCCTTCGACCCTGTTTTTTCTTATGATGCTTATGTTCGTGGGGGCGTCGCCCGGTGGAACCGGCGGCGGAATAAAAACCACTACTTTCGGCTCCGCGATTCTTTGGGCGTTCGCTTTTATCCGCGGCAAAGAAGATGTCAACGTTTTCGGACGGAAAATTCCTCACGAGCAGGTAAGAAAATCAGGCGCGTACGTAATGATGGGACTTGCCACGCTGCTGGTTTCATATCTGGTGTTTTCTTTCGTGGAACCGGCTCTGGAACCGCTGGAGCCGCTGGAAGGAATGTTTGAGGTCGTCTCGGCTTTCGGCACGGTGGGTTTAAGCACCGGAATCACGCCTTACCTCGGCGGAGGCGCCAAAATTATTCTCATTTTTACTATGATAACGGGCAGAATCGGCCCGCTGACTCTGGCTATGTCGGCCATAACCAGACGGGAAAAAGATCTCATACAGTATCCGGAGGAACGCATTGTAATAGGTTGAAAACTATGAACACTGACAAACAGTATTTCATCGTAGGATTGGGCACTTTCGGAATGAGTTTGGCAAAATCTCTGACCGACAGAAACGCGCAGGTTTTGGCCATAGACATAAACAAGGAAAGGGTGGACGAAGCGTCGTCGCAGGGCGTAAATGCCGTAGTAGCCGACGCCACCGAGGAAAAAATATTAAAAAAACTCGGACTCGACGATTTCGACGTGGGCGTCGTGGCCATAGGCGAGAACCTGGAAGCCAGCATACTGACCACGCTGCTTCTTAAGGACATGGGCATAAAGCACATAATCGTCAAGAGTATGAGCCCGCATCACTCGCGCATCGCCGGCAAAGTCGGAGCCGACAGGGTTATTTATCCGGAATCGGATATGGCCGTAAAACTCGCCGACGCAATGCTTATGCCTTCCATAATAGAAGAAATAGAACTCTCCAAGGAGTATAATCTTGTCGAGATAGTCCTGCCAAAAGTTTTTTTCGACAAGACCCTGGCGGAGAGCAAACTCAAAGAAAATTTCAATCTTACCCTGATCGCCATACGCAGAAAAGAGACGGTAATATCCGAGGACGGCGCGACGGATATAAAAGAAGAAATGCTCGTTTCTCCCGACTCGCGCGAGGCCTTGCAGGAAGGCGACGTGATACTTGTGGTCGGCAAAGAGGCGGACACACAGAAATTACGACAACTTTCGGAAAAATAATCAGAGGATTATCGGATAAACTATGACAAAGAAAAAAGACAAAGGCCCTCTCGACGAAGTGCTCGAGATGAGCGCCTTTTATATGATGAACAAAAGATACGACAAGGCCGTGGAGGTCTTGAAGTCGGCGCTACTGCAAAATCCCGACGACGCCGAACTTAACTACAATCTCGGACTCAACTACGAGGTTCTTAACAAAACCGAAGAAGCCATAGAGATGTTTCAGAAAGCCCTGGCGGCCAACCCCTCGCACAAACACGCATCCGAGCATCTCTCCAAACTTATGGAAATACGATAATGCCGCAAACGCAAGAAATCATAAAATCGCTCGAAAAGATAAAATCCGAATATTCCGCCGGCGCGGATCGGGCTAAATCAGCCGCCGAACTCGCCGACTGGAAAGCCCGATATCTCGGCAAAAAAGGGGAACTCGCCGCCATAATGTCATCGCTGGGCGGCCTCTCCGTCGACGACAAAAAAATCGCCGGTCGTCTCGCCAACGAAATCAAAACCGCCGTCGAGGAAATCTACGAAAAAAGCATACGCTCCATCCACGAATCCGAATATATCGCCCGCCTTGGCGCCGTCTCGGATCTGACTCTGCCGTCTGTCGGCGTGCCCCGCGGCCGGACTCATCCTCTCAGCGACACCATGGAAGAAATATCGTCAATATTCGTTTCGCTCGGCTTCGCCGTCGCCGACGGCCCCGAAATAGAGGACGACTATCACAATTTCGCGGCGCTTAATTTTCCGGACTCTCATCCGGCCAAAGAAATGCAGGACACTTTTTACGTGTCGTCGGAAGGCGCCGAAAAACTGCTCCGCACGCACACCTCGCCCGTGCAGATAAGGTCGATGAAAGGCGGAACGCCGCCGTTTAAGTTCATAGCGCCCGGCCGCGTTTACCGTCACGAAGCCGTCGACGCCACCCACTCTTACGTCTTTCATCAGGTCGAAGGTTTCTGCGTCGATAAAAAAACGAATCTCGCCGACCTTAAAACTGTGCTCGAAACATTTATAGAAAAATTCTTCGGCAAAAAATCTTCCGTAAGATTCCGCCCCAGCTACTTTCCGTTCACGGAGCCGTCCGTCGAGGTCGACGTTGAATGCCTCGTATGTTCCGGCGCGGGTTGCAAGGCGTGCAAGAACTCCGGCTTCATAGAACTTCTCGGCGCCGGAATGATACACCCGAACGTTCTTTCAAATTGCGGACTCGACCCCAACGTCTGGCAGGGCTACGCTTTCGGCATAGGCGTGGAACGATTCGCCATGCAAAAGTACGGTGTGGACGATATGCGTCTTTTTTACAAAAACGAAATGCGGTTTCTCAGACAATTTTAATACAAATGCGAATATTTGAAAAATCCCCTTTTAATTCCCCCTTAGAAAAGGGGGCGAGGGGGGTTGTGTTTTCCTCGGCGATTTTACAACCCCCGTACCCCCTTTGTTAAGGGGGAATTTACTATTGTCCGACGCCGCGTCTTCCCATAAAAATATGCTTCTTTCATACGAGTGGCTTAAAGAATTTATCGAACTTAAAGAAACGCCCGAAGAAATCGCGCGCATACTTACGACGCTGGGTTTTGAATCTGCCGTCCGGCCGGCCAACTCCGGATTTTCGGGAATCGTCGCGGCGAAAGTCGTCTCCAAAGTTCCGCATCCCGCGGCCGATAAACTTTCGCTCTGCGAGGTCTCCGACGGCGCGGCGACGTACAAAGTCGTCTGCGGCGCGCCAAACGTGGAAGCGGGGCAGATTGTGCCTCTGGCCAAAATCGGCGCGACGGTGGGCGGCGTCAAAATAAAAAAAGCAAAACTCCGCGGCGTGGAATCCGAGGGAATGATATGCTCCGAAAGGGAACTCGGCATCGCCGACGCGTCCGAAGGCATAATGACGCTCTCGTCCGCCGAAGCCGGACGTCTCGGCAGGGATTTCGCCGAACTTTATCCTCCCGATTTCATAATCGAAGTCGAAACGCTCCCCAACCGGCCCGATATCCTGTCGCACTACGGCGTGGCTATGGAACTCTCGGCCAAGCTGAACCGCCCCGTTAAACCCCCCGCCGCCGCCGGCGACAAAATCAGGCCCGACGGCCTCCTTGCCGACGTTGAACCGACACTGCTTGCGGGCAATACGCCCGGGTGCGAATCTTATACCGCCGTCGCCCTCGACGATGTCGCCGTGGCCGAATCGCCCGAGTGGCTCAAAAACCGTCTGCGCCTGTGCGGGTACCGCCCCATAAACGCCGCCGTCGATATTACCAATTACGTAATGACCGAGATGGGACATCCGCTGCACGCCTTCGACCGCGACAAACTCTCAGGCGGCAAGGTCATTGTACGCGCGGCTTCGCCGGGGGAAAAAATAAAAGCCCTCGACGGCAAAACCTACGACCTCGGCGAGAGCGACATAGTCATAGCCGACGGAGCCGGCGCGGCATGCGCCATAGCCGGAATAATAGGCGGCGAAACATCGGCCGTGTCGTCTTCGACCAAAAGAATTCTGCTTGAATCGGCCGTATTCAATCCGCAAAGAGTGTTCGCCGCGCGCCGCCGGCTTAAAATATCCACGGAGTCGTCCTACCGGTTCGAGCGCGGAATGAGCAAAGCGCGCTCCATTGCGGCCTGTCAGCGCGCCGTCGAATTGCTCAAAAACCTCTGCTCGGCAAGACCGTCGGCTATCGTGGACCACGGGGCCGGACTTCCCAAAAATAAAATAGCCGTTTTCTTTGAAAAAATCCTTTCTCATACCGGAGTAAACATAGCCGAAACCAAAGTCCGCGGGATTCTTGCGGCGCTTTCCTTTGAAATAGTCCGCGAGGAAAAAGATTTTATAGTCGTAGAGCCGCCGTCTTTCAGACGCGACATCTTTCTTCAGGAAGACGTTATCGAGGAAATAATCAGAGTTTTCGGCTACGACAACGCGCGTTTCGATTCCGCGCCGGCGCCCATACCCGACGGGAGTTTCGCCGCCGACCGCAGACGTTTCGACTTTGTATCATCCGCCAGACGTTTTCTGGCCTCGGCCGGCTTTGTTGAAAACGTAAACTACGGAATGATAGCCCCCGGGTGGTTTTCTTACTTCGACGAAAAGCTCTGTGTTAAAATAATAAACCCGGTGTCGCCCGAAGCCGCCGCCTTGCGGCCTTCGATTTTCTGCCAGATGTGGGAATGTTTTAGGGCAAATCTCGGCGAAGGTTACGATTCACAAATGATTTACGAAATCGGAAACATATTCTATGACGGCGCGCAAACCCGTTCGCTCGGATTATTGGCGTCGGGCAACGTATTCGGCGACAACTGGAAAAAGGCGTCTTTGGACGCCGATTTTTACTTCCTGAAAGGCATACTCGAAAAACTTTCATTCTTCGCCTGTAAAGACATCCGGCCGGAGTTCGCCGTCGATTCCGGCGCTTCAAATCCGCCGGGCGGCGCGAAGACGCCGGATTTTCTGGCCTTCGGCATAAACATTATTTCGGAAGAAGAGCATATCGGCCGCATTGGCCCGGTAGCGCCGTCGCTGGCTTTGGCCGCCGGAGCAAAATCACCCGTGTGGTGGGCCGAACTCAACGTCGATATTCTTGCCGAGAAACCCCGAAGAAACCCGATTCACAAACAATATTCTGTTTTTCCGGCGTCGTCCATGGATTTCTCGCTTATGGTGGAAGAAGGAATCCCATTCGGAACTATAAAAGACAACATCCTGAGGGTTATGGGCGATGAGGCGCATCTCGTTGAGTCCGCGGCTCCGGCCGATGTCTGGCGTTCGCCTTCCGGCGAAACCAGCGTGCTCGTCAGAATAACTCTGCGCCATCCGTCAAAAACACTCGACGCCGCCTCGCTCGGCTCTCTGCACGGTAAAATTACAGCGGGGCTGACGCAAATCCCCGGATTGAAACTAAGGGCATAACGCAAAGCGTTTGACTTTGCGGGCCGTTTTTTATAGAATAAAAAAGTGAAAAAAAACACCGGCAGGGTGATGGTGGTTGACGATGATCCGGCCATCTGCGATCTTTTGAAATCGGCGCTTGAAACGGAGGGGTATATCGTCGACGTTTGCGAAAACGACGCCGATGTCGATATATCTCTTGCCAAATTCCGGCCCGACGCCATTCTGATGGACGCGTCGATGCCGGGACTCGACGGCATCTCTTTGTGCCGCCATATAAAGCAGTCGCCCGCGACATCGTCGATACCGGTTATAATCGTAAGCGCTTTCGACGACGACAAAACCCGCCACGACGCCTCGCTTTTCGGAGCCGACGATTTCGTGGCCAAGCCGTTCGACGTAAAAAACCTGCTCGAAAAAATAAAAAAACTTGCGGGGGAGCCCAAATGAATACACTTATAGCCGTCTGTCTCGTCGTAGCCACAATATCGGCCACCGTCTCGGCGGTCTATCTTATCATGACGCTCATTCAGATGCGCCGCACAGCCGCGGAAGCCGAGGCGCTTCTGGCTTATCTGAATCTGGAAGTCAGAAAAGTCGGGAACATCGGCGACACCATCGCTTCGGCGGTTTCATCCGTGGCTTCGAGCGCTCTGTTCCTTAAGATACCGTACGTGGCAAAAATCGCCGTCGGAGCGGTCGGCGCCCTGGCCGCTATGATAATGCGCCGCAAAAAGAATTCCGACTCAACCTGCTGCGCCGGCGAAGCTCATAACTCAAAGAAATAGTCCCTAAACAAGGGTATTTTCAACGGAGGACACCATGTCCGAAAGGTCTTCAGGCGAAACATTATTGGCTTTTATACTGGGCGGAATAATAGGCGCGGCGCTGGGAGTGATTTACGCTCCCGCTTCCGGCAAGGAAACGCGCAAAAAACTCAACGAAGTGGGCGATGAAATAAAAGAGGGTTTGGACGATTTTGTATCCGACGCCAAAGAACGTTTCAGCGTGGAAAAAGAAAAAATAGAATCTGTCATAGACGCTGGAAAAAAGGCGTACGAGAAAAAATAACGCAACAAAAGTTTCAATGCCGCGGTAGCTCAGTCGGTAGAGCACCGGTCTGAAAAACCGGGTGTCGACGGTTCGATCCCGTCCTGCGGCATTTTTTCTTTTTTTTAAGGTCAAGACCGCAGAAGCGTCAAACGCCGGATCTTATTTCTATAACGTCGCCTTCTCGTATTATATAATCCTTTCCCACAACCCGCACCAATCCCTTCTCCTTGGCGTCGTTCATGTTGTGAGCGCTCAAAAAATCCTCGAAAGAAACGATATCCGCCTTAATGAAACCCCTCGCCAGGTCGCTGTGTATCCGTCCGGCGCATTCAACTATATCTGACCCTTTTCTTACGGGCCACGCGTGCACTTCCTTGGGCCCCGCGGTATAAAAAAAGACAATACCCGCCTTTTCCAAAGCCGCCTTTATTATGGCGTCGACCTCATCTTCCGCAGGATCCTCCGGATTCGACACTTCTACGGAGACAACGGGCTTCATGCTCGACGGCGCAAGAATCTTCAGGTATTTCGTCTCGTCATCCGTCAACGCCGCGTCGCACAGGGGGATTTCTTTTTCAAGAAACGACAACGCTTTATTGAGCGCGGACATCTCCGCCGCATCCGGCGCGTTGGCGAGGCGGGATTCGATTTTTTCCATATCATGTATCAAAACATCCAGGATACTGCCCTTGGCCGCCGCGATGGCGTCGGCCTTGACAAGTTCCGCGCGCGCAAGTTCGACAAAAAAAGGCGAGATTTTGTCGGGCTCGCATTTTTCCACAAGGGCAAGCATACGCTCGTCGCGGTATTTTACTTTGCCCTCGGGAAGATTAATTCCGAAAAAACTTATTTTCAATGCAGGCCTCCTCACTGTCCTTTTATCAGACGTATATTTTAGATTATTTTGATTTTTTTACCGCCTGCGGCGCGGCATACTTGACAATTTACGGCGCGTTTGTTATGATTACATATAAATATATATTGATATGTAGCCGCGTTTCGGCAAGAGGATAGGATTGAAAGAATCTCATAAATTTTTCGTTATGCTCGCGGCGTTCGCAGCGGCCTACTTTCTGCCTGTTGAACAAACAGGCCTCGACGGCTCGAGCGCCGAAGCCCTTTTTATGCTCCGCGAATACGCAAGAGCGCACGTTATCCTTTGCCTTGTCCCCGCGTTTTTCATAGCGAGCGCGATAGCCAATTTTGTCAGCCAAAACGCAGTCATCAAATACTTCGGCGAAAAGACAAATAAGTTTCTGGCTTATTCCGTGGCATCCGTTTCCGGAACGATTCTTGCGGTATGTTCCTGCACGGTTCTTCCTATCTTCGCGGGAATTCATAAACGCGGAGCGGGCATAGGCCCCGCCTCTACATTCTTGTATTCCGGCCCGGCGATAAATGTCCTTGCCATAATACTTACCGCCAGAGTTCTTGGCGCTCGTATGGGCGCGGCGCGCGCCGCCGGCTCCATTATATTTTCCGTTCTTATCGGCATGGCGATGCAGTTTATCTTCGGCAAAACCGATGCGGCGAACGCGCGGGACGCCGCCAAAATTAAAGCGCCTCCCGCCTGCTGCGACGCGACTGTAAAACCGGCCCGGTCATCGACGGACAATGCCGATAGCGATACAGTCAGACCGTTGTGGAAAAACTCCGTTTTTTTTGCCCTGCTGGCGGGCATATTGGTATTTGCCAACTGGGGACGCGCCGAATCACCCGCGATTTGGCTTTTAATCTATAATCTGAAATGGTTTATAACCGCCGTGACGGCGATTTGCCTCGCGGTCATTCTCATCAAATGGTTTTCCGTCGACGAACTTAAAGAATGGACTGCTTCGTCGTGGGGTTTTGCCAAGCGGATATTTCCGCTGCTTTTTGCCGGTGTGCTCGTAGCCGGTTTTTTACTCGGCCGACCGGGTCATACCGCGCTCATTCCCGAGTCGTGGATACAAAATCTCGTCGGAGGAAACGGTTTCGGCGCGAATATCTTTGCTTCCGTCGCCGGCGCTCTTATGTATTTCGCCACGCTTACCGAGGTGCCGATTTTGCAAGGCCTCATCGGCGCCGGTATGGGCAAGGGTCCCGCGCTCGCCTTGCTTCTGGCGGGCCCCGCTTTGAGTTTGCCGAATATGCTGGTTTTGCGGGGAATACTCGGAATAAAAAAAACGCTTGTCTACGCCTTGCTCGTGGTGTCGGCCGCTACATTTGCGGGCTCGTTCTACGGAAAATTTTTTTAGCGGAGATAACTTATGAAAATAGAAATACTCGGAACAGGGTGCGCTAAGTGTAGATTGCTTTTTGAATCGGCTCAGAAGGCCGTGCAAGAGTCGGGATTAACGGCCGATGTCGCCAAAGTCGACTGTATCCGTGATATAATAGATTACGGCGTTATGGTCACGCCCGCGCTCGTTATCGACGGAGAAGTCAAGACCTCGGGCAGAATCCCGTCCGTCGACGAAATAAAAAACTGGATTAAGAAATAAAATCTGACGGAACCTGGCATTCGCCGAACGCTTTAGAATTCTTGCGCGGGAATATAAATCATGAAAAACTTGCTTAAAATATTCAAAGCGCTGGGCGACCCCGCCCGCCTTAAAATAATCAAGATTCTGGAGACGCGCAGTATGTGCGTCTGCGAGATTACGGCGGCGCTTGATTCGCCGCAGCCAAATGTGTCCCATCACCTGAGAATTCTCAAAGAAGCCGGTTTGATAGTGGACGTCAAAAACGGCAAGTGGGTGGAATACGAACTTGCGGACTACGCGCCATCGCCGGAATTGCGGCGGATTATAGATTCCGCGTCCAAAATGCTAAAAAACGACAAAGCCGTCGCGGCCGCGATCAAAAAATCGCGGTGCGCTGACAGAAAAAAACTTTGCCGGTAAAAATATATGACTTGGACTGCTCAGAAAACGCTGCTTAAAAACGTCGCCATAATTTCCGTTTTGCCGTGCGTGGCGGAGTCGGACAAATTAAGATATATCGCCGAGTTCGACGCCGATATATCCGATGCAATGCCGTACCTCAACACGGTAATAGAAAACGCGGTTTACAATCACGCGGGGAAGAACATAACCCTGACCAAAGACGGTATGATGATCGGTATTCACGGACGCCGCATAGCCGCCGGCAAAGTCAAAGACATCGCCGCGGCGGCCGAACTCAACGCCTGGCTGACCGATACGGTCAACGACGTCTGGAGCCGTCGGAATGAAATAACGCCGAACTATGAGCGGCGCAGGAAGCCGGCGGCCGTGGACTTGTATAAACTTCTGCCTCGGACGAATTGCGGCCGGTGCGGCGAGAAGACCTGCATCGCGTTTGCGCTGAAACTTTCGGAGGAGCAGAAAAACGTCGTCGCCTGCGCGGAGCTGTTTTCGGGGACGTTCGACGATAAAAAGAGAGAATTATTGCGTATTCTGAAAACATGCGGATATCCGATGCCCGCCGTATTTACTTAAATTGAGACAATTGAAAAAGTATCCAAAATGTCACCCTGAACGAAGTGAAGGGTCTATCTTGTCGTCGAAAGACGAGATTCTTCGCGGAGTTTATCCTGAGCGAAAAACCGAAATTCTTCCCACCCGATATATCGGGTGTCAGAATGACACCGCGAAGGACTCGGAATGACAAATACGGGGTTTTTCAACGGTCTCAAATTAAAGGATAATTTTCATGGGAAAGAAAAAAGTTTTGTTTATATGCGTTCATAACTCCGCCCGCTCTCAGATGGCCGAAACGTTTTTGAACGCTTTGGGCGGCGAAATATTCGAAGCAAAAAGCGCAGGTCTTGAACCCGGCAAACTTAATCCGGTGGTCGTGGAGGCGATGATGGAAATCGGCTTGGATATTTCCGGCAATAAAGCTAAAAAGGCCGCCGATATCGCGGTGTCAGGCGAGTCGTTTGATTTTGTAATAACCGTCTGCGACAATGGGGCCGCTGCGACCTGTCCGTTTTTTCCGGGAGGAGGCGAGCGGTTACACTGGGGGTTCGACGATCCTTCTTCTTTTACGGGTACGTATGACGAAAAACTCGCAAAAACGCGCGTTGTGCGCGACCAAATAAAAAATAAAATGGCGGATTTCTCATCGGGAAAAACAGGGGGAAAAGAAAATGTCTGATTGTTGCGGCGGCAATACCGTAGGGAGAGTTTTATGAGCAATTCTTGCGCGGAAAGAAACATGAATATTTTCGAGCGATACCTCACGCTCTGGGTGGCTTTATGCATAGCCGGCGGCATACTTCTTGGACGGTTTGCGCCCGGCGCGGCCAAATATCTCGACGGCCTGGCGATTTATGCCGGCGAAGCCCCCGTCGTTTCCATACCGATAGCGGTCTGTCTTTTCTTTATGATGTATCCTATAATGGTCAAGATAGATTTCGCCAAAGTCGTAGCGGCCGGAAAATCTCCCAAGCCCGCGGGCTTGACGCTTTTCGTCAACTGGGCGATAAAACCGTTCACGATGTATGCCATCTCTCTTCTTTTTCTGGGCGTTCTTTTCAAAAATTTCATAGGCGCCGACGCCGTGGATTACGTCAAAATGCCGCTGGGTCTTGATTTGTCCGTCGGAGCGACCCACGGCGCGGGCATGGTCGTGCTGCGCGAAGGCATCAAAATGCTGGAAATCCCTTTGTGGCGAAGCTACCTGGCCGGTTGCATCCTTCTGGGCGCGGCTCCTTGCACCGCGATGGTGCTTGTGTGGGGATACATGGCAAAAGGCAACGACGGGCACACTCTGGTTATGGTCGCCATCAATTCTCTTTCTATGCTGGCGCTCTACGGCATACTCGGCGGGTTTCTGCTCGGAGCGGGACGTCTGCCGATTCCGTGGGAAGCGCTGGCTTTATCCATAGCTATTTACGTGGCGCTCCCTCTTGCAGCCGGGTATCTTTCCAGAAAACTCATAATTAAAACAAAAGGCGAGGGCTGGTTTAATAATAATTTCTTGCACCATCTTACGCCGGTATCCATCGTCGCGCTTCTTGTTACACTTGTACTTTTATTTTCTTTCAAGGGAGACGTCATAACGTCGAGGCCGCTTACAATATTGTGGATCGCGGCGCCGCTTTTCATTCAGACGAATCTTATTTTCGCGCTGACTTACGCGGCGGCGAAATTTATGAAACTGCGTTACGAAGACGCCGCGCCGTCGGCCCTTATCGGGGCATCCAACCATTTTGAGGTGGCCATAGCCACGGCTGTAATGCTTTTCGGATTATCGTCGGGCGCGGCGTTGGCCACGGTGGTGGGGGTGCTTATCGAAGTTCCCGTGATGCTTATGCTTGTGGGATTTTCAAAAAGAACGGCGGGTTGGTTTAAACAATAAAAGTCAATAAAAACACGGACTATCGTCGGGAAATACTCACCCGCGCAGAATATGCGCGGCGGTGGCCTTGAATGTCAGGTAAACTTTTGAGCCGGTTTTAAGTTTGAGCGATTCCACGGATTGTTTGGTTACCACGGTTTCAAAATTAACGCCCCCGACGGCGGCTTTCACGGAATAGACGGAACCCATCGGCTCGATTTTGCCGACAACCGCCTCAAAAGAGTTTCTGGCGCTTGAATCTATCGGCGCAAGCGACACGAATATGTCCTCGGCGCGGAGCACTAAATAAATCTTCCGCGTCGAACCTCCGACGGCGGCGGAATCCGAATCACAAAAGTTTCCCGGACCAGTTTCAATTTGCAATTCTCCGACCGAAAAAATATTTCTTCCGCCTTCGCTCGATAAAAACCCCTCAAAAACATTTTCCGCGAACGAGTATTCGGCGGCTTCCAAATTCCCGGGACGGCTGAAAAATGCGTCCGCATCCGCTCCCGCGTCGATACTGCCCTTGTTCATAAAAAAAATTGTTCCGCTTATTTTTCTGGCCTGCGCCATATTATGTGTCGTTACAATTACGGTTTTTCCTTTCAGGGCTATGTTTTGCATCATTCGTTCCGCCGCGGCCGCGCCTACGGGATCCAGATTGGCCGTCGGCTCGTCGAAGATATAACAGTCGGGGTCAAGTATGGCGGCCCTGGCCATAGACAGCCGCTGTTTCTCTCCGCCGGAAAGCGCTCCGGCGGGCAGTGTTGCCTTGCCTTCGAGACCGGCCATCGACAGAGCGGCGTCAATCCCGTCGCGCGACGGCTTTACGCCTCTGACCCTGAGGCCGTAAACCAGATTTTCTTCGACCGACGCTTTGAAAAATACGGGATTCTGAAAAGCGAATCCCATACGCCTTCGGACGGCAAGTTTCCGCGCGCGGCTCATCTTTGAAAGCGGTTTGTCGTCGTAAAAGATGTCGCCGCCGTCGATTTTTTCAAGCAGCGCCACGGCTTTAAGCAGCGATGTCTTACCGGCTCCGTTGGGCCCCATAAGAACGTTCATCGCGCCGCTTTCAAAGACCGCGGACGCTCCGTCGAGTATCTTTTTTGAAGAGGCGTGTTTTGTCGCGCCCTCGATTTTTATTTTCATCGGTTCACTTTCCCTGAGCCAGTTGCAGCAGGGCATTCGCGGACATAGCCACGAGTATGAGAATAAACCCGAGCGCCAGCCCCGTCTCAAAATTGCCTTTCATCGTCTCAAGGGCTATGGCCGTAGTCAGAACTCTTGTCTCGCCCCTGATGTTTCCGCCGAGCATCATCGTCATTCCCGTTTCTCCGATGACGCGGGCGAAACCCATTATGACCGCGCTCGCAAAAGCGAAACGCCCCTCTTTTACGACCGCAAGAGCCGTCTGTAAACGGTCCGCGCCCATTGCGCGGGCAAGTTCGGAAGTTTCCCGCGCAATGTTTTTAAGCGCCGAGACGGTAAGCGTAAGTATTATAGGAAATGCCAGAACCGCCTGGGCGGCGGCCATAGCGTAAGGCGTGTAAAGCATCCCCAGAAATCCCATCGGCCCCCGACGACTTATGAGCCCGTAAACGAACAGACCCACGGCCACGGCCGGCACCGCCAGCCACGCGTTGAGCGCGCCGACGAGAAATCTTCTTCCGCGAAAGTCGCGCAGCGCAACCGCCACGCCGGCGGGGATGGCCGCGATGGCGGCGATAGCCGTCGCCGAGGCCGAAACGACCACCGACAAAAGCGCGATCTCGACTATTTCCCTTTGAGGGGGAAACAGCATCGAGACCGCGCGGCTGAGGCCTTCAAAAATATACTCCATTAAAACTTAACCTGGAACTGCCACGTCAACAGATCGTTCGCTACCGACGGAGTTTCGGCTGCCACCTCGTAATTTATACGGAAAGAAAAGAAATCATCGTATTGAATAAGAGCGCCAATGGTAGTCCTTGATATTTCGTCGTCGGCAACAGCGGAGTTTGCGTCGTAATGGTCTTGCCGAGCCAGCAGAAGAGCGTAGGGGTAAGTCCACTTTGAAACCGGGAAAACATAATAACCCGCGGTGAAATAATAGCCGCTTTTGTCGGTCGCGCCGTCGCTGCCCGATATCTGCTCTGCTTTTACCAGAACCGGAGGCCCCGCCTTGCGATTTTCATACGCGACTTCCACTCCGCGACGGTTTTTTGTAACTTTGGCGGCGCCTGTTTTTCCGTCGTAGAGCGAACCGCCGATGCTAAGACCTTCAGCGGGCGACACTATCAGCCGGGCAATGCCCGCGCCGTAGTTGTTCTGCGCGGAAGCATTTGGTCCCGCGCCGTTATAACCGCCTATGGCCACAAACGGCTTGAGCGGAGTATTTTTGAAATTTTTGGACAACTCCGCGCCGATTTCTCTGGTCGGATAAACTAAATCCGTAACTACGTAGGACTTATTTATCAACTCCAAATCGGCGTCGGCCGTGACCTGTTCTTTCGAGAAATTATATTTGAACTGTCCCATTTTGACATCAAACCAGTCGAAGTAGTTTATGCGGAAGAACGAGTCGAGCAATTTCAGCGTTCCCGCGGTGGAATCCATAGAAAAAGCGTAGGACACGTCGTCGGAAACCGAGGCCTTTATCTCTATGCGGGCGTTCGGCACGGAAAATGTGGGCGTGCTCGTGTCGCTCAGCGCCCAGTCCGCGCGCACGCGGGCGAATCCGCCGATTTTTACTTTGGGATAAACCGTCGCCGTGCCCTCGGCTGCCGGCGCAACGGCCGCGCACACCGCCATTATGCAACCCGCCGCGAATATCGCGGCGCTTCTCGTAAATATTTTCATACTGCCTCCTGAATTATGTTGTCGATTCTTTTCGTCGATACCGCCAAAAAACACGGCACATTTCGATTATATTATTTTTTCGCGTCGGGGAAAAACAACGGCCCGCCGTATTTTTCCACCCCGTAATTCTTTATAATATTCTGCCCTTCCTTGCCCGTGATAAAAGAAATGAACCGCTCCGCGAGCGCGCGGTTTACGTGCGGATATTTCTTGTCGGAAACGGCTATTACCGAGTAAGGATTGAGCAGCAAAGCAGACCCCTCGGATATTACGGAAAGGTTGACAAGCTCCTTCTTGTGCGCCAGCCATGTGGCTCTGTCGGTAAGAGTGTAAGCGGGTTTTTCCTCGGCGATTCTCAGAGTAACCTCCATACCGCTTCCGCTTTCCATATATACCTCGGCAGGAGGTTCGACGGCGGCGGCTTTCCATAGCGCGCGCTCTTTTTTGTGAGTGCCCGAGTCGTCGCCACGGGAAACGAACGCCGCGTTTTTCTGCGCGAAGGCGCGCAACGCTTCCGCGACATCAAGTCCCTCGGCTCCGGCGGGATCGTCCGACGGACCGACTATAATGAAATCGTTGTACATTACGTCGTAACGTTTCGGGCCGAAGCCGTCGGCCACGAACTTTTCCTCGGACGCGCGGTCGTGCACCAGCAATACATCGGCGTTGCCGTCGCGGGCAAGGCGTATCGCCTGACCGCTTCCGACGGCAATGACCTTGACTTTGCATCCGTATTTCTTCTCGAAAGGGGGGATAAGCGCGTCGAAAAGACCCGAATCCATCGTCGATGTGGTCGACGCCAGCGTCAACTTTTTTGACTCCCCCGCCTTGGCCGCGGAATTGATCGCGGATGCCGAAAACAAAAAAAATCCAACTGCCCATAAAGCGGACAATCGGCGCAACGAATAACGACTCTTCATAACTTCTCCTTTCCTCAATGGGAAGCATCGTCCGTTTCCGGGCGCGCTCTGTCGGTCCGGTTTCCATATTCGACGGACGTTCGATTTATTCGGCGAACGTCTTACATAATCGAGTTTAGGAAAAAGGACTCGGAGTGTGCGCGTGTATTATACAAAAAAGTGTCAAATTTATGTAGAATATGCGAAAATCATTTTTGGGAGGATGACATGAAGATTATCCGCACAGGACTTAAAACATTTGCGCTTTCGGCCTCAATGTTTTTTATGACAACCGTTTCGTCGACGGCCGATATGACGGCCGCTGCGGAGAAAACGAAGGAATTATTTTTCTTTTGCGGCTCGGCCGTCAAAGTGCCGATGGACGAAATAATATCCGCGTACGAAAAATCCTCGGGCGTCAAAATAAACGTCATATACGGCGGCTCCGGCACGCTGCTTTCGCAGATGGAACTCTCCCGCCGCGGCGACGTCTATCTGTGCGGCTCGCCCGACTACATTGAAATAGGCGAGCGCAAAAAACTGCTCGTCCCGGACACCGACAAAAAAATCGCTTATCTGGTTCCCGCCATAATAGTGCCGAAAGGCAACCCGAAAAATATCCGGACTCTCGACGATCTCGCGCGCAAAGGCGTGCGGGTCGGCATTGGAAATCCCGAGACGGTTTGTCTGGGACTTTACAGCGTGGAACTTCTGCAATACAACAAACTGCTTGAAAAAGTTCTTCCGAACGTTGTCGTCTACGCCAAGTCGTGCGAAGACACCGCCACTCTGGCCGTGCTCGGAAAAGTCGACGCCATAATCGGCTGGGACGTCTTTGAATCGTGGAATCCGACGGAAGTCGAGTGGGTAAAGCTCGACGGTAAACGCATACCTCGGCTGGCCTACGCGCCCGTGGCGCTGACGGTCTTCGCGCGCGACCGCGCGGCATCCTCGCATTTTATCGACTATCTTTTTTCCGGCGACGCCGCGGAAATATGGCGCAAGTGGGGATATATATCCGACGAGGCCGAGGCGCGCAAACACGCGCCGGCGGCGGCCATCGGCGGAGAATACAAGATTCCCGAAAATTACTACAAAACACTTAAAAAAATCAGGGGCATCAGATAATAGATGAAGAAAAACGTTTTACCGGCGATAGGTTATCTCGCGCTTGGCGCGGCGGCGGCGTTTTTCGCGGTCGCACTGGCCGGACTCTTCTGGAAAATGGCCGAAACCGCCCCGCAAAGGTCTTTCTCTGCGGAGCGCGCGTGGTTCGCCGTGCGGCTGTCCCTGTCGAGCGCGACAATATCGACCGCCCTCGCGATGGCCTTCGCGCTTCCGGCCGGCTATGTTCTGTCCCGACGGAATTTCGCCGGCAAGAGCGTGCTGGAAGCGGCTCTTCTTCTGCCCATGGTGATTTCGCCGGTGGCGCTGGGCGCGCTGCTTTTGATTTTCTTCGATACGCCGACCGGACGTTTCATCGAAAAGGTGACCGGTCCCGTGGTTTTTGAGACGCGCGGCATAGTCGCCGCCCAGTTCGTCGTCATAGCCGGACTTGCCGTTACCCTGGCTAAAACCGTTTTCGACTACGTCGGCCGCGACTACGAAGACACCGCCAGAGCTCTCGGCTGCGGGGAAACCGAAACATTTTTCAGAGTCACGCTTCCCATCGCTTCCCGCGGACTCGCCGCATCGGCGATTCTGGTGTGGGCGCGGGCGCTCGGAGAGTTCGGCGCTTCCGTCACACTTGCCGGAGCCACCACTTACAAAACCGAAACGCTGCCCGTGGCTATTTATCTTGCTCTGGCCTCCGCCGACGTGTATCACACCGGAGTGCTTATCATTCTTTCTTTCGCCATGGCTCTGGCGGTTCTTTTTATTTTGAAAAAAGCGGCGTCGTCGCAAGGCGGACATTATTGATATATGCTTGAACTTAAAAATATAAATTACCGGACGGGCGGCTTCGCCCTCGACGACATTTCGCTTGCCGCGTCCCGAAAGGAATATTTCGTTCTGCTCGGACCGACGGGCAGCGGAAAAACCCTGATACTTAAAACTATCGCGGGATTGATTCCGCCAATGTCGGGGAATATTATTTTCGACGGAAACGACATAACGCGCGTGCCTCCCGAGGATCGCGGCTTCGGATACGTCGCGCAGGATTACCGGCTGTTTCCGCATCTGGGCGTTTCGGACAACATTCTCTTTTCGCCCGAAGCAAGAAATCTTTCCGCCGCCAGCCGCAAAAAACTTCTCGACGGCCTGACCGCCTCGCTGGAGATATCCGACCTGCTCGAAAGGAGTGTCCGCAACCTTTCGGGCGGCGAGCGCCAGCGCGTGGCTCTGGCGCGGACTCTGGCATCCAAGCCGCGACTCGTTCTGCTCGACGAACCGTTTTCCGCCATCGACGAGGGCCTCAAAAAACTTCTGTGGTTTGAAATAAAAAACATACTGGCGACCGCTGCGGCGCCGGTGGTGCACGTAACCCACGACATCGAAGAAGCGGTCACTCTGGCCGACAAAATCGCCGTAATCATCGACGGCAAAATATGCCAGAGCGGAACGCCCGACGATATACTGCTGCGTCCCGCGTCCGAAAGAATAGCCCGCTATCTGGGGATAACGAACATCTACCCGGGCCGCGTAATATCTTCGGGCGACGGCCTTTGCGCGGTGGACTGCTCCGGATTACAAATTGCGGCCCCCGCGCCCGATATCGCGCCGGCCGACGGCTCGGCCGTTTCCGTCTGCGTCCGCCCGCAAAGCGTAAAAATCATCCGGGACGGCGAAAGCGTCCGCGACGAACTCAGAGAAAATCTTTTCGACGGCGAAGTCGTTAAAACTTATTTTTTCTCGGATACGGCCGGTGTATTTATCCGCTGCGGACGTCTTGTATTTGAGGCGAGATTCCCGCACGCGGTTTATCACAGAAACAAGCTCTCCATCGGGAAAAACGTCCGTATCGCGTTGTGGCGGCCGGATGTGATGATATATAAACCCGATTTTTTGCTAAAATAACCCCGCCTTAAACGTTAAAACGCATTTATCGCCGCCCCAACCAATGCAACAGCAGTCGTTCGTCCATCTACATAATCACACCGAATATTCGCTTCTCGACGGGGCGTGCAAAATCTTCGACGGCAAGAAGCCCGGCGAACTTTTTAAAGTCATAGCCGACCGTTACAAGATGCGATCCCTGGCCATCACCGACCACGGCAATATGTTCGGGGCCATAGAGTTCTATCTTGCCGCCCTTGAATCCGGCATAAAACCCATAATCGGCTGCGAGGTCTACGTCTCAAAAACTTCCCGCCTCGAAAGAGACCCGCGCTCGCGCAACCATCACCTTACGCTTCTGGCCAGAACCAACGAGGGCTACCGCAACCTCATGAAGCTCGTAACCATAGGTTACGTAGAGGGCTTCTACCGGAAACCCCGCATCGACTTTGAAGCGCTGTCGCGCCACTCCGAGGGCCTCGTATGCCTCTCCGGATGTCTGCAGGGGGAAATTCCCCAGGCGTTTCTCAGCGGTAAAGACGATGAAGCCGAGGCGCTCGCTAAAAAATATCTGGAACTTTTCGGCAAGGAAAGATATTACCTTGAAGTGATGGACAACGGGATGAAAGAGCAGCGCGACGTGGCCAAAAAACTCGTCGAACTCTCAAAAAAAACCGGCGCGGGCCTCGCAGCCACAAACGACTGCCACTATCTTCACAAGGCCGACGCCGAAATCCACGACATACTCCTTTGCGTCGACACAGGCACCACTCTCGACGACCCGAAACGTCTGAAGTTTTCTACGGACGAATTCTATTACCGGCCGCCCGAGGAAATGATAAGAATCTTCGCCGACCTGCCCGAAGCCATATCGAACACCGTAAAAATTTCGGATATGTGCGCCGTGGAACTCAACCGCGGACAATTTCTCCTGCCCGCCTACAACGACATCCCCGAAGGTCTCACGCCGTCGACGTATCTCGAACAACTCTGCCTCGAAGGCCTCAAAAAACGCTACCCCAAACCGACCGAAGAACATCACGCCCGTCTGAAAAAAGAACTCGGCGTCATAGAAAAAATGAACTTCGCGGAATATTTTCTCATCGTGCGCGATTTCGTGGAATACGCGCGCGCCAACGGCGTGCCCGTGGGCTACGGCCGGGGTTCCGGAGCCGGCTCCATCGTGGCTTACGTTCTTAATATAACCAATATCTGCCCTCTCAAATACGGCCTGCTCTTCGAGCGTTTTCTTAATCCCGACCGCCGGACGATGCCCGACCTTGATATCGACTTTGCCGACATAGGCCGCGACAAAGTCATCGACTATGTCCGCAAAAAGTACGGCGCCGACAGAGTGGCGCAGATAATAACTTACTCGGCGATGCAATCGCGCTCGGCCATAAAAGACGTGGCGCGGGTGATGGGTTTTGCGGCCACCGACGCAAACAAACTCGCCTCTCTGGTGCCGCAACAGCCCGGCACAAGCATTCAGGAATCGCTGCGGACAGTGGCCGATCTCAAAAAAATATATTCTTCCGACGATAAAGTCCGCAAGTGCCTCGACGCCGCCATGAAAATAGAGGGGCTCAAAAGACACACGGGCGTCCACGCCGCCGGAATAGTCATCGCCAAGGACGACATCACCAACTACGTTCCTATGGCCGTCTCAAAACGCGACAACGCCACCGTCACTCAGTACGACGGCGACTCGCTGCTGGAACTGGGACTTCTTAAAGTCGACATTTTGGGCATCAAGACCCTCAGCGTGGTGGACGAATGCAGAAAATCAGTGGCCGGGATCCGCGGCAAAAAAATCGCCGAGGTGCCTCACGACGACGTTAAAACTTACAAACTGTTCGCCGAGGCCAAAACGATGGGCGTTTTCCAGCTTGAATCTTCGGGGATGAGAGGCCTCTTAAGAAACCTTAAGCCCACGGACATAGAGGATATAATCGCCCTTATATCTCTATACAGACCCGGACCTATGGGCGCCGGAATGCTCGACGACTTCGTGGCCAGAAAACACAAAAGGGTCAAGATAGTATATGAGCATCCGCTGCTTGAACCGATATTAAAAGACACCTACGGCGTCATACTTTATCAGGAACACGTTATGAAGATTGCGCAGGCGCTGGCGGGTTTTACCGCCGGGCAGGCGGATCTTCTGCGCCGCGCGATGGGCAAAAAAAAGCCGGAGGAAATCGCCAAACTCGAAGGCGACTTCACGGGCGGATGCAAGAAAAACGGCATAGACGTTAAAACGGCCAAGAAGATTTTCGATCAGATACAGCACTTCGGCGGATACGGGTTCAACAAATCGCACGCCGCCGCCTACGCGATGCTCGCTTACGAAACGGCGTATCTTAAAGCGAATTTTACCATAGAGTTTCTCACCGCCCTTGTCAATTCCGAAATAGGCCGCTCGACCAAAAAAGAAGAGGACAACAAAGTGGTGGCCTATCTTAAAGAAGCGGAAAATTACGGCATAAAAATTCTCCCGCCGTCGATAAACAAATCCGCCGGAATGTTTACCGTCGAAGACAACGCCATAAGATACGGACTGCTGGCCGTCAAAAACGTCGGCGAAGCGGCCGCCGCTCACATACGGAAAGTCAGAGACGAATCCGGCGAGTTCAAAAATACTTACGATTTTATGCTCAGGGCGTCGTCGAGGGAAGTCAACCGCAAGGCCGTGGAGTCGCTGATAAAGGCCGGGGCGTTCGATTTCGTCGCCGAGACGGCCGGCTATGCCCGCGCGGAGTTTCTGGCCAAGTTCGAGAAGATGGGGGAGTTCGCGGCAAGATTCAATTCGAGCGGCGGCTCGTCGGGAATGCTCTTCGGCGTCGACGAGACGGAACCGGATTTTACCGCGGAATTCCGCCCGTTCACCGAACACGAATGCCTCAAACAGGAAAAAGAAGTCCTCGGGTCTTATCTGTCGGGGCATCCGCTGGCCAAAATGGAAGACGAGCTTAACAAATATTCGACCCACAGAATAGCCGAACTGCTCGGCGACAATCCGCCGCAGGGTTTCATCAAAGTGGCCGGCCTGATCGAAAGCGTCAGAAAATGTGTCACCAAATCCAAGGAGACATTTGCCAGATTCAAGATTGAGGATACCGCCGACGACATAGACGTGGTCATATTCCCCAGAAGTTATCAGGGGAACGCCGCCAAACTACTGGAAAGCGGCGCCACCGTAGTGGTCAAAGGCCGTCTCAACAACCGAGAACCGCGCGAACTCATAGCCGAAGAAGTCACCGACCTCGAAGAAGTCCGGCGGCTCGCGCCCGTGCATTATGAAAAAATGACCATAAAACTTATGGCGGCGGGGGTAGAAGACGATTTTCTGGCGGCTTTAAGAAAAACATTGCTTTCCCATCCGGGGGATACCAAGGTGTGTCTGGAAGCGACCGGAGCGGGGGGAGAGAAATTTCTCATTGAAACCCAGATGGCTGTAAAGGTGGACACCCGTCTTTTTGAAGCGGTCAAGAAGATGATGGGCGCCGAGAACGTTATTTTGACAAAAGCTTAAAAAATATGTAGAATTGACATCCCAAGGCCTTCCGGATTCATCCGTCGGAAATACGGCCGCCCCGGACGCTGTGCGGACGGGTTTTATGAGGGAGGAAAGCCATGCGCAGGATAGTTTTGGTTTTAGCCGCCGTGATCGCGGCCTCACCCGCCGTTTTTTCTCAAACCCCGCAGTCAACCACACCCGACGAATATACCCTCAACATTTCCAAACTTAAAGACAAAGACCCTCTCGCGCGACGTTCCGCCGCCGAAGCGCTGGGCGCCCTGCGCGATCAGCGCGCCATAGGCGACCTGACAACGGCCCTTCGCGACAACAATCCGCTCGTCAGACAGGCGGTCGTCGACGCTTTGGGAATGCTCAGAGCCAACTCGGCGATAAAACCCATAGGCGAAGCCCTGGTTACCGATAAGGAAGCTCAGGTCAGACAGAGCGCCGCCATAGCCCTCGGATACATCGGAAGCGACGGCGGACAGGATTACCTGTCCAAGGGTCTGGAAGATAAAGTGTCCGGAGTCAGATATTCCGCCGCCGCTTCGCTCGGCCAGATTCGCTCGCCGGAGGCGGTCGCCGCTCTTTCTAAATTTCTTGCGGATCCCGACGCCGGAATGAGACGCAGCGTTCTTGTGGCTCTGGACCGCGCCGAAGATTCCTCGCCTTTGCCGTCGGTCAGAAATATGCTGGGCGACACCGACCCCGTAGTGCGGGCTATGGCCGCCAAGTTCGCCGGAAAGTTCAAAGACGCGGAAAGCCGCGCGGCGCTCAAGGAAATGCTCGGCGACAAAGATAAACGCGCCGTCGTCAACGCCGCTTACGCTCTGGGCCGCCTCGGAGACACTTCGGGCTTTCAGGCGGTGTCAAAAATCGTAAAATCCGAGCAGGACGTCACAATAAAAACTCTTTCGGTCGAGGCGCTGGAAGCCATAGGCGGCTCGCAGTCCGTATCCCTTCTTAAAGAAATGCTCAACGACCCCGACGAATACGTAAAAAACTCGGCCCGCTACGCTCTCATAAGAATGCGCGTGCCGCTCGACGACAAAACCAAGAAAAAATAAAATGAAACTTACAGCGAAGTTCTCAAAATTACCGTCGATGTTTCTGGCAATATCTTTGGCGCTGTCGGCCGCGATACCGGCCGCGGCGTGGGAAATAATTGACGTCCCGACGGCCGAACCCATCGACTATTCCACTTACCGCCTGGGCTTCCGGCTTTACGGAGGCGGGGGAATACTGACGCGGGCCACCTTCGGCGTATTCCGCAACGTAAACCTCGGCTTCGCGTGGGACATAAAGAACATAATCGGCGCGAACGACGTGGAACTCGTTCCGCCGTCGATACATCTTAAAATCCGCTTTTACGAAGGCGACAAAAAATTCCCGGCGTTTGCCATCGGCTACGAAGCCCAGGGGCATTACTGGGACAAAGCCGGGCAACTCTATACCGAAAAAGAACGTGGGATATATATGGTCGCCACAAGGGAAATGTTCACCCCGGGGCTCGAATTTTCTCTGGGCGGAAACGTCAACGATTTCAAGGAATCCATCGTCTACGGTTTCGCCGGCGCCGAGTACGATTTGGAAACCGTGTCTTTTCTTCTCGAATACGACAATCTTCATTTGGAAGAAAATCAGCGCCTGAACGCCGGTCTGCGCTTCAAAATCACGCCCGACCTTCACTTTGAACTGGCCGGCAAAAACATAGGCAGAAACTATCCGGCCGAAAGAATCATCAAGTCAAACTACATAGCACGGTTCTAAAACGAATCCCGCCAATGGAAACTTCCAGACACTGCATCGAGTTTGAAGTCCCCATATTTGAACTCGAAGAAAAAATAAAGTCGCTAAAAGATTCCGTCCCACGGACGGGCATCACATCCGGCGCCGACATAAAATCTCTGGAAGAAACCTGCGAACGTCTGAAAACGGAAATCTACGGCAATCTGACCCCGTGGCAGCGGGTTCTTCTGGCCCGCCATCCGCGCAGGCCGTACTTTCTCGACTATGTCCCTTTTATTTTTTCGGACTTTACCGAACTCCGCGGAGACCGTTGTTTCGCAGACGATAAGGCGGTCGTGGCGGCGCTGGCGACCATAGACGGCAAGTCCTGCGCCGTCATAGGCCAGCAAAAAGGCCGCACACTCGACGAAAACCTCGCGCGCAATTACGGAATGGCCCATCCCGAAGGTTACCGCAAGGCGCTGCGCATCATGAAACTGGCCGAAAAATTCCGGCTGCCGCTTTTGACTTTCATTGACACGCCGGGCGCGTATCCCGGCATCGGCGCCGAAGAAAGAGGCCAGGCCGAGGCCATTGCCCGCAATCTCAAAACGATGTCTTCCCTTAAAATACCCGTCATAGCAACCGTCATAGGCGAAGGCGGCTCGGGAGGAGCTCTCGGAATCGGCGTGGCCGACAGAATAGTTATAATGGAAAATGCCTACTACTCGGTGATTACGCCCGAGGGCTGCTCCGCTATACTTTTCAAGGACTCCCGACGCGCGCCCGAAGCCGCGGCGGCATTAAAAATTACCGCTTCGGATTTAATGGAATTGTCCATAGCCGACGCGATTGTGCCTGAGCCCCTGGGCGGAGCCGACAAAGACCCGTCGTCGGCGGCGGCGGCGCTTAAAAAAGTATTGCTTGAGCAGCTTGCTTCGCTTTCTAAAATCCCTTTTGATAAACTTCCGCAGGAAAGATACAAGAAATACCGCGTCATCGGCTCGGCGCAAAAGACAAAATCCGAAGGTCGCGGAACCCGCGGAACATCCGCGAAAAAATCTCAAAAAACAAAGCACTAAAAATCAGGGAGGAACAATATGCCTTTGACACCGATGAAGCAGATTCTCGACGAAGCCAGAAAAAAGGGCTACGGCGTGGGCGCTTACAACGTCAACAACATGGAGCAGATTCAGGCGATAATGGCCGCCGCGTCAAAAACGCAGTCGCCCGTCATAATTCAGGCGTCGCGCGGAGCGCTTAAATATTCCAATTTCACTTACCTCAAACACCTTATGATTGCGGCCGCCGAGGAAAATCCGACGATACCGCTGTCAATGCACCTCGACCACGGCAACTCGCTTGACACCGTCAAGAAATCTATCGACCTGGGTTTTACTTCCGTAATGATAGACGGCTCTCTTAAAGAAGACGGCAAGACCGCCTCCGACTACGCCTACAACGTGGCGGTCACCCGCTCCGTCGTGGAATACGCCCACAAATACGGCGTTACCGTCGAGGGTGAAATCGGCACGCTGGGCGGCATAGAAGACGGCGTGGGTTCGGGCTCCATCCACATTACCGACCCCAAGGAAGCAAAGAGATTCGTCGACGACACCGGTCTCGACGCGCTGGCCATAGCCATAGGAACTTCGCACGGCGCGTACAAATTTAAGGGCGCGGTCAATCTCGCGCTCGACGTCTTAAAAGAAGTCCGCGCGCTCATCGACATTCCGCTGGTTCTCCACGGAGCGTCGAGCGTGCCCAAGGAACTCATCGACGCAGTCAACAAATACGGCGGCAAAATGCCCGGCGCAACCGGCGTTCCGATGGCCTCGCTCAAAGAGGCCATAAAACTCGGCGTCTCCAAAATCAATGTCGATACCGACGGACGTCTGGCCGTGACCGCCGCCATCCGCAAGGTCTTCGCCGAGTCGCCGGAGAAATTCGACCCGCGCGATTATCTGGGCCCCGCGCGCGACACCCTCACGGAACTCATCGCCAAAAAGATGGAGGACTTCGGCACGGCGGGACACGCTTCCGACTACAAGCCGATGTCGCTTGAAGAGGCGAAGAGGTTTTACAGGTAGTTGTGGTTTCGAAATACAGTTGCGAGGATTATTATGCCCAAAGCCAAAATATCCGAAATCGAGGCCGTAAGATTAAACTTTAAGCCGGTTTTGCCGGCGGTCTTGAAAAAAGGCCCCGCGCGGATAAAACCGAAATTCGGCAAGCCGACGGAAAGCGTTTCTGACAGCGACGACCTCAGGAAACTTTTTCCGAACACTTACGGCCTGCCGACGGTAAGTTTCATCGCGGGCGACAATACGCCGGTGTCGAAAAAAGCCCTCAAAGTCGGCGTGGTGCTTTCCGGAGGGCAGGCGCCCGGCGGACACAACGTCATCGCGGGGCTTTTCGACGGCTTGAAAAAAGCCAATCCCAAAAACAAACTCATCGGTTTTCTGGGCGGGCCGTCGGGAATACTCGACGACAAATGGCGGGAAATAACCTCGCAATATCTTGCCGGTTACAGAAACACCGGCGGATTTGATATTATTCAGTCCGGCCGCACCAAGATAGAAACGCCCGAACAATTCGAGCGGACGAAAAAAGTTTTGAGCGCCGACGAAATAGACGCTCTCGTCGTCGTAGGCGGCGACGATTCCAACACCAACGCGGCTCTTTTGGCCGAATACTTTAAAAAAGAAAATATGGACGTAAGCGTAATCGGCGTTCCCAAAACCATCGACGGCGACCTCAAAAATGATTGGGTCGAGACGTCCTTCGGCTTCGATACCACCACAAAAATCTATTCGGAACTCGCGGGCAACATCTGCCGCGACGTCAATTCGGCCCGCAAGTATTGGCATTTCATCCGCCTGATGGGAAGGAGCGCCTCTCACATAACTCTTGAAGTCGCGCTCAAAACGCGGCCCAATATAACCCTCATCGGCGAGGAAGTGCTTGACAAAAAGATGACACTCGCCGAAGTCGTCGACGGCATAGCCGCCGTGATAGCCGCGCGCGCGGGCGACAAAAAAAACTTCGGCGTGATACTCGTTCCGGAGGGCTTGATTGAGTTTATTCCCGAGATGAAAGAACTCATAACCGCCCTCAACGACGTTATGGCCGAAAACGAATCCGCCGTCAACGCGATACCCTCGGCCGACGAAAAAAAGAATTTCGTCTGCTCGCGCCTTCCCGAGAATCTCGCCGCTCTTATGAAGTCCCTGCCGCCAATAATCGCCTCGCAGCTTCTCATCGACAGAGACCCGCACGGAAACGTTCAGGTGTCGCAGATTGAGACGGAAAAACTGCTCATCGAAATGCTTAAAGTCCGCCTTTCCGAAATGAAAAAAACCGGCGCCTACGCGGGAAAATTTTCCGCCATAACGCACTTCTTCGGCTACGAAGGCCGCTGCGGAGCCCCGTCGAACTTCGACGCGAACTACACGTACGCGCTGGGATATAACGCCGCGGCGCTTGCCTTAAACGGTCTTACGGGCTATATGTCGTCCGTGCGAAAACTCGTCAAGGAATCTTCGACGTGGATCGCCGGCGGCGTGCCACTGACGACAATGATGAATATCGAAAGAAGAAAAGGCAAAGAGAAACCTGTCATCAAAAAGGCCCTTGTAAAACTCGACGGCGCTCCTTTCGCGGCGCTCCTTAAAAACCGCGACGAATGGGCGATTACGGAAGGGTACGTTTATCCGGGGCCGATACAATACTTCGGACCGGCGGCCGTGACGGATATGACGACAATCACGCTTAAATACGAACAATCCACGAAAAAGGAGATCTCAAGATGAAGATCAACGAAAAGGTTTTGGCAAAAACAATCGCCCGATGCAAAGAGCGCGGAATAATCATTCCGACTTTCGCCCAGCAGAAAGATCCCTCGAAAGTTCCGCAGAAGATAAAAGACAAACTCAAAACAATAGGGCTTCAGGACACGCACCCCTTGAATCTCTTTCGCATAACATGGAAAAATAATCCCAAAGAAAACGGCGGAGACGGGCTCTACGGGGACGTCAACTATCTGGAAATTCCCTCGGCCATATCGGGCGTGAAAGCCCGAATCGTGGGCATAGTAGGTAAATGGTTCCCGACGGGCGCGCACAAAGTCGGGGCGGCTTTCGGGTGCCTGGCTCCGCGTCTCGTCACAGGAAACTTCGATCCCGCGACGCAGAAAGCCGTGTGGCCCTCGACGGGAAACTACTGTCGCGGCGGAGCGTTCGACTGCGCGCTTCTTGCCTGCGACGCGATAGCGATACTCCCTCAGGAGATGTCCAAAGAGCGTTTCGAGTGGCTCAAAGAAATAGGCGCCAGCGAGATTTTCGCCACGCCCGGCTGCGAGTCCAACGTCAAAGAAATATACGACAAGTGCCACGAGCTCAGGAAAGAGCGCGGTGATAAAATCGTAATATTCAACCAATTCGACGAGTTCGGAAACACAATGTGGCACTACGAAGTCACGGCCTCGGCAATGGAAGAAGTTTTCAACAAAATCAAAGGCGCGCGCGGTCGCTTCTCGGCATATGTTTCGGCCACCGGCTCGGCGGGCACCATAGGCGCCGGCGAATATCTCAAAAAGAAATTCCCGACGATGAAAATAGCGGCCACCGAGGCGTTGCAATGCCCCACGCTGTATCTAAACGGCTTCGGCGGACACAGAATCGAGGGCATAGGAGACAAGCACGTGCCGTGGGTTCACAACGTCCGCAATACCGACAACGTCGTAGCCATCGACGACGAATTCACAATGAGAGTGCTGCGCTTATTCAATGAGGAAGCCGGCAAAAAGCGTCTCCAGAAGGCCGGGGTTTCCAAGGCCGTCGTCGAAAAACTCCAACTTCTGGGAATATCGAGCATCTGCAATCTGATCGCGTCCATCAAAATGGCCAAGTACTACGAGATGAACGAAAACGACGTGATATTCACGGTCTTCACCGACTCGGCCGCCATGTATCTGTCGCGTCTGGATGAACTCACCAAGGAACGCGGCCAATATACCGAGGAGAACGCGGCTATCGACATTGAACACTGCCTCGGTGGCGTGGGAATCGACTGGCTTAAGGAACTCAGCTACCAGGACAGGAAAGCCATTCATAATCTGAAATATTTCACTTGGGTGGAACAGCAGGGAAAGACGGTCGAGGAGATAAACGCCCTCTGGGAACCGGAATTCTGGGACAAGATTTTCACGCAGATCCCCGAATGGGATCGTCTCATAGAAGAGTTTAACAAGAAAACGGGATTGGCGTAAGACACCGGGCACGCGCCCGAGTATTTCAAGCCGACCCAAAAAATCTGACCGGCCGCAGGCCGGATGTGCGGCCGAGCGCAAAGCGCGCGCCGCAAACGGAGGACTTTATGGTAAGATTTGCCGTGGACAAGTCGTTGTCGCTGGAAAAACAGTCGCTGCTGAAAATGGCTCTTTCAATCTCTCAGGAGTTAACCGGTTCCGACGGCGGTTCGGTAATGCTGGTGGAAGGCGACAATCTGGTGATTCGCGGATACTCAGCGTCGGATCCTTCAATCGACGCGGCGTCCAAAATGGGAATCTCCGTAAAAGTCGGAGAACGCGCCTCCGGCAAGGCCGCCCAGACAGGCGAGTCGGTCGTCATAGTCGGAGACATAACAAAAGACAATCGTTTCTCCGGACTGCAGAAGTTCCACGAAATCAAATCCGGCGCGTCCGTGCCCGTCAAAAAAGACAACCTTGTAAAAGGCGTCATAAACGTTCACCGCGTCAAATCCAGCGCTCCCATAACAAAAGACGACGTGGACGTAGTAAGCGTGGTCGGCAAATCTCTGGCCGAAGCGCTTTAATCGGCATCGGCTTATTTTCGTTACAAAAAAATATATGAACCGGAGGCATTTTCAATGGCACTGATTTCCTCGAAAGCGCTCCACGAAAGAGCGAAACACTACGAAAAAGACATGGTCAAGTTCGCGCGCGACCTGGTGGCGATTCCGTCGTTTCCCATGCAGGAAGGCCGTCTCGTTAAACGCATAGCCGCCGAAATGAAGAAGGTCGGCTTCGACAAAGTGAAAGTGGACAAGATGGGCAACATCATCGGCGTCGTCGGAAAAGGCAAGACGAAAATCATGATAGACGCCCATATCGACACGGTGGGAGTGGGCGACCCTAAAGCGTGGAAATGGGATCCTTTCAAAGGAAAGTACGAAAAGGGGATGATTTACGGAAGAGGCGCCACCGACCAGAAACTATCTATGGTGCCTATGGTTTATGCCGGCAAAATTATCAAGGATTTGAAACTCGACGGCGACTATACCGTCTGGATGGTAGGGTCGTGTCAGGAAGAGGATTGCGACGGATTGCCCCTGCTGCACATAATTCAGAAAGAAAAGATGAAACCCGATTACGTCGTGATAACCGAGCCCACAAACCTAAAGGTTTATCGCGGTCATCGCGGCAGAATGGAAATGAAGGTCGTCGTAAAAGGCGTCTCCTGTCACGCTTCGGCGCCCGAACGGGGCGACAACGCCGTCCAGAAAATGTCTTTTATCGTGCAGGAAGTAACCAAACTAAACGTTCGTCTCAAAAAGGATAAATTCCTGGGCAAGGGCACTGTGGCCGTGACGAAAATAGAATGCCAGACGCCCTCTCTTAACGCCGTCCCCGACGAAGCCACCATTTATCTCGACAGACGCCTGACCGCCGGAGAAACTCTTAAATCGGCCGTAGCCGAGATAAAGCGTCTTCCCTCGGTAAAGAAATTCAAAGGCCGCGTCGAAGTTCTTCAATACGAGGCGATTTCATGGACGGGACTTAAAGTCGGACAGGAAAAATATTTCCCGACGTGGGTCATACCGGAGAACCACAAACTCACAAAAGCCATGGTTAAAGCGGCTTCCATCGCTCTTGAAAAAAAGCCCGTCGTGGACAAATGGACGTTCTCCACAAACGGCGTGGCCTCTATGGGGCGGCTCAAAATCCCGACCATAGGATTCGGACCGGCACACGAGATATATGCCCACCAGGTGGACGAGCGGATGCCAGTGGAGCACCTGCGCAGAGCCGCCGTGTGTTATGCCGCGTTCCCTAAGATACTGACTTCGAAATAATAAAGGGGAGATTAGGAAATTAGGAGATTGGGAGATGAAAATCAGAAACTCTTAAATAAAAAGGAGACAGGCGCGGGAATCTCCGACGAACCGCGCCGGCAAAAACTTATGACAGCCAAAATCGACGTAAACAAGGCGCTCGCAAGGATCGCCGAAATCAAGACACGTTTTTTCAACAAGGATTTCCTTCTGACGTGGATGTACAAGGCCGATGAACTTGAAGTCGTTCTTTCCCTGGCCGAAGTGCTCAAGGAACTCCACGCGCAAAATGTTTCGCTTAAAGTTTTCGACACCGGCATCGCCGTGTCGAACTTCCGCGACAACTCCACGCGCACGAGATTTTCGTTCGCATCCGCCTGCAACCTTCTGGGACTTGCCGTGCAGGATCTCGACGAAGGCAAATCGCAAATCGCCCACGGCGAAACCGTGCGCGAGACGGCCAATATGATATCGTTTCTGACGGAAGCCGTAGGCATCAGAGACGATATGTTCATCGGCAAAGGCCATACCTATATGAAAGAGGTCTCGGACGCCCTCGACGACGGATATAAAAACGGCGTGCTTAACCAGCGTCCGGCCATAGTAAACCTGCAGTGCGACCTCGACCACCCCACACAGGCGATGTCGGACCTGCTCTATATCAAAAACCATTTCGGCGGATTCGACAAACTCAAAGGCAAAAAAATAGCCATGACGTGGGCGTACTCGCCTTCCTACGGCAAACCGCTTTCTGTGCCGCAGGGCGTGATAACGCTTATGTCGCGTTTCGGGATGAATGTCGCGCTGGCCTATCCCAAGGGTTACGAACTCCTGCCGGAAACCCTCGAAGTTTCAAAAAAACACGCCAAGGAATCAGGCGGCGAATTTTCCGCATCGAATTCCATGGACGAAGCGTTCAGAGACGCCGACATAGTGTATCCTAAGTCGTGGGCTTCTTACGAAGTCATGAAAAAAAGGACGGGGCTCGTCGAAAAAGGCGACAAACAGGGACTTTCCGACCTTGAAAAACAGTGCCTCGCGGAAAACGCCACTCACAAGGACTGGACTTGCGACGAAGCCAAGATGAAACTCACCAAGGGCGGCGAAGCCGTTTATATGCACTGTCTGCCCGCCGACATTACCGGCGTTTCGTGCAAAGAGGGCGAAGTTTCGGCGGGAGTTTTCGAGAAATACCGCATCGGAACTTACAAAGAAGCGGGTTTCAAGCCGTTCGTCATAGCCGCTATGATGATGGCCTGCCGCTTCAAGAATCCGTCGGCCGTTATCTCGGATTTGCTGAAAAAAAACGCTACGCGCGTAAAATAGACGGCTGGCGCCGGCCCCCGATTATTCCAGCCGCCCGTCTTATCCCGGCCGCGACCGGAGCGGACATTTTGCTCCCGACGGAAATCTGTAACGCCGGAGCCGACGACCTGCGAAAATCCGCAGGCGGCGCCGCGCAGATAGATTTTAATAAAAATGGAAAAACTGTTGCCTTTGGCGTTACCGGACGAATGGGAAGAATACCGTCCACAGGAAATAAACAATAACACACTAACCATATGGTTCGGACATAAAAATCGGTTTCTGCCCCTTCTCGCTTTACCGGACGACCCTAATTTTTCGCAAGACCTGCGCAATCCTCAAACGGCAAAATATGATTACAATGCCCGTTTGGATATTACCGATTATATAGTCGAGCGCGCCGCCGGGGGATTTCTTGAAAGTTATCTGCTGCCCATCCCTGCGCAGTGTTCCACGACTCCTGCATTGGGCGCGTCTGACATTCTATCTTGCGACTGGAGAAAACAATTCGACGAGATGGGTTTTACCGCCGAAAAAGGAACATTTTTAGGTGAAGAGGCCGTATTTATTATCGGTAAAAACGGTGAAAGAACTTGCCAAGCAGTCAGAATCAACGCCTTTATTATCGGCGGAGACGTACTATTTTATACAACCTTGTCCCCGAGAAATACCCCGATTCATTCCGCCGTTTGCGAGGTGACAAAAACAAGTCATCAATGGATTACATATTGCAAATGCCAATATTGCAGACCCCATCCGCGATGTTCGACTCTGGAAAAAGAAGGGCTTGTTCACTCGGAGAAAGTCAGGCCATTGTTGGAATACGTTTTTTCAGAAATCAGAAAACGGTTGACATCAAAAAATCCAACGCAGGAGGCATGGGATATACGAAACGAAGGAGCATCATATTCAGAATATGACTGCTCCAAACTTACGCGGACGATATATCCGTTTTTACCGCGCACGGCGCGAGAACAATACGATTATTTCAAAAATCGCGGCGCCATAATTTCTTCGCGATATGACCTCCATGAAGGGGATTTGATATTTTTTAAGGACGGGGCGGAACAAATCAAGCATGTGGGGTATGTGGTTTCCAATATAGACGGAAACATTCAATTTATTCATTCAACCGCCAAGAAGGGAGTGAGGGATTTTGACTGGAACACAACTGGCCCCGAGGGAAACAAAAACAAATACGGTGAACTGAATTTTGCGGGGGGAGGAAGGCCGTGAAAAAAATTATTTTGCCGATTGTTTTGATGTCTTGCGCGGCGGTTATGCCGGTTTGCTCGGCTGACCCGGTAAAAATATCTTTCGAAAGAGACGGATATATCTGGACAACCATATCAAACGGCGATAAGTCCGCGCGGATTTGCAAGGGCTGTGACTCTGATATATCCCCCGACGGGAATAAATTGGTGTTCACTTATGATACCTCCAAGGGATATGCGTCCATAAACAGAAAAATCGCCGTCGTTGACTTGAATTCAGGAAAAATCAATATATTAACTTCTATCCCTGACAATAATAGTTATGGTCCCATATGGTCGCCCGACGGAAAACAAATAGCGTTTATGCATCGGACTAACGACGGATGGGATGTGGGAATTGTAAACAGTGACGGCGACAATTTTCACCTGCTTACTCATGGCACGGGAAACAGCTGGAATATGTTCTCTTCTCCCGCATGGTCGCCCGACGGAAAATATATATTGTTCCATGATATGGAGTATCTGTACAAAATAAATCTTGAAGGTGAAATATCCATGGCGGAAAAAATAAAAGACATTCTGGATTTTTCAACATACAGCATATGCGACGGGACAAGATTTTTACTGTCGAAAGATGAAAGATATCTGCTGATTGATCCGCCGGACGTAAGTCGTTTCGGCATGAAGGGTCTTACGGGCCCCGTTTATGCGCTCGTTGTTTATGACAGAAAGACAAAAATCGCCGCCAAAATATCTCCCGATAATTTATACGCTCATCGCCCGGACTGGGTGAACGAAAGAGAGATTATTTTCGAAGGGACAACGGAAGAGGATTTTGCGCGGATGGGCGAATGGAGGGCGCCAAGCAACATATATAAAATTTCCATTGACGGCAAAGACCTCAAATTGCTGATAAAAAACGGCGGGTCGCCATCCTGCTCGAAATGAATGCGTCCCGTCAGGTAAATTCAATGACCCAAAATTCTGTAAAAATACAAATCTGTCATCCCCAATGTTCCTATATTATTTCACGGAGAACGCATAAATGGGAAAAACAATCGTAGTCGCCATCGGCGGAAACTCGCTTATCAAGGACGATAAGCATATGTCGGTGCCGGATCAGTACAAAGCCGTGTGCGAGACGGCGGCTAATCTTGCCGGTCTCATAGAAGCCGGCAACCGCGTAGTCGTAACTCACGGCAACGGCCCGCAGGTCGGCTTCATACTCCTTCGCTCCGAGCATTCCAGAGGGCTTATGCACGAGGTTCCTCTTGAGGTTATAGTAGCCGACACTCAGGGAGCCATCGGCTACCAGCTGCAGCAGGCGCTCCAGAACGAACTCTGGAACCGTAAAATCAGAAAAAATGTGGTGACCGTGGTAACGCAGGCGCTCGTCGATAAAACCGATCCGGCTTTTCAGAAGCCGTCGAAACCCATCGGGCAGTTTTATTCGGCCGAGAACGCCAAAGAGAGAATGGAAAAAGAGAAGTGGACTATGGTCGAAGACGCAGGGCGCGGATGGCGCCGCGTGGTGCCGTCGCCCAAACCGTCGCGCATAATAGAAAGCAAGGCCATTAAAAATCTGGTGTCGGAAGACGTGGTGGTGATTTCCGTCGGAGGCGGTGGAATTCCCGTAGTCGCCGACGACAAAGGCGCCCTCTCGGGCGTGGCCGCCGTTATCGACAAGGATCTGGCGTCGGCCGTCCTGGCAAAGGAAATCGGAGCCGATATGCTCGTCATATCGACGGCCGTCCCCAAGGTTTATCTTAACTTCGGCAAGCCGGATCAGAAGTCACTCGACAAGATTACAATCAAAGAAGCCAAACAATATATATCCGAAGGTCACTTCAAACCCGGCTCAATGCTTCCTAAGGTGCAGGCGTGCGTTTCATTTCTGGAGGCGGGAGGAAAAGAGGCGCTCATAACTATGCCTGAAACCCTGACCGAAGCGCTCGAGGGCAAAAACGGAACTCTGATAGTAAGATGAACTGCTCGCGGATTCGGATTTTTTAATACATAGCGCTCGCGATATATTCATATCCAAAGAGGGGGATGAAAAAATGGGGTTTAAAAAAATCGCGTATGGTTTGTTGTTTTTGTGGGGGATGTCGCTTGCGTCGCGGCTTTACGCTCCGCCGCCCGGATGGGTAGAAACCAGACCGACAATTCAGGAAGAGATAGCGGAATACGAAAAAAAGCGCGTTCTCTCGCCTCGCGCCTCCGCGCTAAAAAATATTTTTGAGGAATTAAAAATAAATCCCGCCTCGCCGGCGCTGCAAGCCGAGTATCTGCAATATTTCCCCGAGAATCAAAGGGACTTTGACGCTATATTCGGGTATGATATGGATGCTCCCGGATGGCTTGAGGGCGCGAAGGAATTATATAGAAGCGGCAATGAGTATATCCTGATTCTTGAAAAGTTCAATCGGCGATATATGCCTTATATCTGTAAGATATCGCTTGATATTGCTAAAGAGAGTTCAGCTTTTGAGGTTGACAGATACGGCGAACTTAGAATGTTAATGACGGGTTTACTGTTTAAAAATCCCGAAATTTTCCGGAAAAAACTTTTTTCGCTCGCTCCGCCAGAACGCGCCGCCGCTATTCGCTTTGCGATACAGCACATATATGGCGAGCAATTTCCCGGATTCTTTGCAAAATTGCGCAAGGATGGCGATAACGAATTCATTTCTCTTATCGGAGATGCCATAAAGTGGGGCGTGGGGTTGGATATGGGATGTTCTTGCAGATTGTTACCGCCCGACGCCACGAGTTATATAATAAATATATCAAGCGACACCGCCGAAGGCGGATGTGAACATCACTAATCAGAGCCAGCGCGATAAACGGAGTACTGCGGCATGAAACAAAAAAATATTTTCTCGTCGGAAACAGTCAAAGAGATAGAAGGTATCGGCCCCAAGACCGGCAAAGTCCTTGCCGATGCCGGCATTAAAACGCTGGAAGATTTCCGACGGGCGGACATAAAACGACTTAGTAAAACGACGGGGATTGCCGGGCGGGTTTTGTCGGCATGGAAATCGTCAGCGGTATTGCAGCGGATTATCGGCATAGACCGTCAGATAGCGGAAGTCCTCGTCAAAAACAACATACGTGATTTAATTGTCTTGCGCAATGCTAATCCGAAGAAAATTCTCGAAATAATCAAGTCCGCCCGCGAACCGAAAGACAAGTACAACATCATTCCCGACACTTACACGAAAATCGTTACTCTTGAAAAAGTTTTGATGTGGCAGTGCTCCGTTAACACAAGTCATATTGCGCCCGGCGGATTTGGCGCTCCCGCCAGATTGTCCGCCGACGGCTATATAAACATTTGGATAATCAGAGAATATGAAACGAAGTTTTCCACATTGGGTTCTATTTTTATCGCGGGCAGACATATTTACACTTTAGAACCGCCGGATCGCAACAATGCCGCTACCGACAATTATCTTACAGCCGGAAGAATTTTTCCGGGCAGTTACTCGTCCTTTGTCAGAACAGACGGCACCCGCGGTTGGAGGATAGAATTAAAAAATGTCCCCGCGAGGAGCGATATCCAAATTCATAAGGGCAGTCATCCTGAACACACGTGGGGGTGTATTTTGCCCGGAATGGACAAAGGGAATGATAGAGTGTATGATAGTGACACTGCGATGAAAACTATTAAGGCCCAAGTGGAATCGTCGGGGACGAATCCCGATATTACGGTTAATGTTTGCGGCGTGCCCATAAGTATAATCAATGAGCCGCCCACTCAGCCGCCGTCCACGCCGCCGACGTCTTCCGGCGGCGGGTGGTAAAAAATATGAACGGCGGACATTATTTCAACTCCGTCGCAAAAGAACAGGTTTTGGCCGTTCTTGAAAAGAACGGAATGCTCCCGCCCGATAAAACATACGAACGGGTCGTCAAAAACAAAATCGCGCTGGGTCAAAAACTTTGGGATACGGTTATCGGTGATGCCATAGGTCAAGAATTGCGTGAATTTTGTGAGACCTCAATAAAAGAGCGGGGGAGATTTTATCATATCGAACATATCCCAAGATACGCCGCATTCGGACACGATATAGCGGATTGCTTTTGCCGTTTATTCGGGGTCTCGGAAAATACGGCGAGCGATATCGCCGCCGCCGGAGCGTTATTGAATTCTTACGCCGCCCTTTTCGACAAAATCTGTGATGATTACACCGAATTGCGTCCGCATCTCATGCGCCGGTGTTCGCCTGAAATTTTGTCCCGTGCGGCGTCGCTCACGCTATCGGACACAAAACCATTTTTTAGATTAAAAGAAAACGACGCTCCGTTGGTCAAAATCGTTGTTCTTTTGATTAGAGAATATTTCAACAGGTGTGCGGCTATACTTGATTGTTCGGGAGGCGATAAAATCCGCGCGGAATTTCAAAACACGGTTTCGCTACTTTATAAATCGGAATTAACGAGTATAAATCTCACATTCGCCGCGAGAATGTCCGGGAAAAGTGTATATAAGATTTTACGGAATAAGAGCTCTTTGCTTATATGGCTATTGGTTTTGCCTTGTTTATCGCCTCCCGCAAGGAAGTGCGGCGGAAAATTAAGCCGGCTAAAGGAAGCGGTTCTGGATTTGGGCGACGTATTTTGGATATTGGATGATATTGTGGACTCCTCGGAGGATTTGAGTTGCGTCAGATGGGGTTATCCGACATTGCAATTTACAGGGCGAGTTTTTTTAGAAAACAGAGATTGTGCGTCGATTTTAGACGATATGCTTAATCGCGGCATAATATCATCGGCAGCCGAAAATATGTGCATCAAATATCGAAACGCAAAAAGAGAGTTGGAAAAGATGACACACAACATCGTTGATTTTGATAAAATATTTCTCCCATGGTTCAGGATGTGGATTGATTCTACGGGTTGCGCATATTTTCGGGAGTAATTGAAAATGAAAAAAATCCTCGGATACCGCTGTCTGGACTGCGGCAAAGAAATAAAATACGAGCCGCTCAGATACCTCTGCGACTGCGGGGGGAATCTCGACGTGGTTTACGACTACGCCGCGATAAAAAAAACGCTGACCCGCCGGTCGCTTGAAAGCAATTATCGTCTTGACCACTGGCGTTACCTCGACGTCCTGCCGCTCGCAAATCTCGACAAAATACCCAATCTTCAGGTCGGATGGACACCCGTTTATAAAACCCCGCGATTAGCCAAGGCGCTCGGCGCAGGGCAGGTTTTCATAAAGGACGATTCGCGCAATCCTTCGGCGTCTTTCAAAGACAGAGCGTCGTCGGTGGCTCTGGCTTACGCCCGCGAAAACGGCGTAAAAAAAATCGTGGCCGCTTCCACCGGCAACGCGGGCGCGGCTCTGGCTTGCATGGCGGCAAGCGTGGGTTTTCCGTGCGTGATAATAGTTCCTAAATCCGCGCCCAAGGCAAAGATTGCCCAGCTTATGAACTTCGGCGCGACGGTCATCGCCGTCGACGGCATGTACGACGACGCTTATGACCTCTCCGTAAAAGCCACTCAACAATTCGGATGGTACAACCGCAACACCGGATATAACCCCATTACCCGCGAAGGCAAAAAAACCTGCGGACACGAAATCTGCGAGCAGTTCGGATGGACGCCGCCGGATTATGTCCTTGTGTCCGTGGGCGACGGCAACATTATAAGCGGCATCTGGAAAGGTTTCAAGGATATGAAAGCGCTGGGGCTCGTCGACAAACTGCCGAAGATGGTCGCCGTACAGTCCGAAAAATCGAACGCGGTTTCTCTGGCGTACGCCACCGCCGCGAAAAATCCTTCCTCAAAAATCGAAATAATGCCGGTTCACGCCTCGACTATCGCCGATTCAATATCCGTCGATATGCCCAGAGACGGCATCGCCGCCGTGCGCGCGTTGATTGAATCCGGCGGATTCGCCGTGGAAGTCGCCGACGAGGAAATCATAGCGGCGATATCCGTCTGCGCACGCGAAACCGGCGTATTTCCGGAGCCGGCAGGCGCGGCATCCGTCGCGGGACTCAAAAAAATCGCATTCCGCATAAAGGATTCCGAAACGGCTTTGTGCGTAGTCACCGGTTCGGGGCTTAAAGATATCGCGGCGGCATCCAAATCGGTCGGCGAGCCGCCCGTGATAGCGCCCACCGTCGACGCCCTCTCGAAACTCCTCCAATAATTATGATAAGCAATATTTTAGAAATTCTCGGCGGATGGGATACCGCGCTTTTTCGAATTTTAAACGGCTCGCTGACGTGCGGATTTATGGACGCGCTGATGCCTTTCGTTACAAATACCAAAAACTTCTATCCGGCGTTTATTCTGCTGTTCGCGGGGTTGATGATTTTCGGCAAATATCGCGGCAGAATCGCGGGCATAACCGTGGTAATGGGAACAAGCATAGCCGACGTTATTTCAAGCAGGATACTCAAAGAGTTATTTGCCCGACCCCGGCCATTCGTTACCCTTGAAGACGTCCGGCAGTTGGTAGGCGCGGCCGGATTTTCCATGCCGTCGTCGCACGCTTTCAACTCATTCGCGGCGGCCACGATGTTCGCTCTTTTTTTCGATAAAAAACTTCCGGACATAAAAAATCCCGCCGAAAGATTCGCGCGGGAAAAGTGGGCGGCGATTGTCGCGTATTTTCTGGCTTTTTTAAGCGCGTATTCGCGGATTTACGTCGGGGTTCACTATCCGGCCGACTCCCTTGTCGGCGCGGCGGGGGGAATGTTGACTGGGTGGCTGTCGTACAAGGCGGCGAAGGCCGTCGCGGTTAGGGCGGGACGGCCGCTTGATTGAATAAGTATCGAAAAAACAATATCCGGATTTTTGGGTGATACGTTTTCTTGACTTCGTCCGTTTATTTTTATATGACGTCGGCTCAGACCACCGGCGGGGATAAGGGGGAAAGACCGATGGCTTTAGTGAACACGCTCAAAATCTACGAGATGTTAAGACCTCAGTTCAAAGACGAATCCGCCAAAACCATAGCCAAAGCGATAGAAAACTCGCTTGAAGAGTTTCATTTAGGTCAAAAAGAGGTTCTCGCCACGAAAGAAGACCTTGCTACAACCAAAACCGAGATTATAAAATGGATGTTCATCTTTTGGGTGGGGCAGGTCGGCGTAATGACGGGACTTTTCGCGGTTTTTTTGAGAAGATAAAAATGGAAGAAAAATTCTGCGCCACCTCGTAGCGTGCTCTCTCTCGTAGTTTCTCTCCAATAAATATTTCAAAATCGTCATATAAAAATTTCAACCGAGCGATTTATTGCTCGGTTTTTTTATTTAACACAAAAAGGGGGGTGATAAATTGTATCGGTCCCGATTTACCGGGACGATGTAGGCGCCAACCTTGGTTGGCTTGTAGTTGCAGACCATTGGTCTGCCCAGAGAGATACCCCGTCCCGATAAATCGGGACACCCCTTTTACAAAAGGGGAAATTTAAATTGGAGGTTGTTTTATGAAAAAATTGATCGTTGGTTTGTTGGTTGTCAGTTTTGCAGGTTGTTCAATGAAAAGCCCAATGTTTCATTCCACAATGACAAGTATTCAAGTGCCGGCCGACAAGTATGAAATTCTCAGTTCCGAGGAAGTTCGCGGCCGCGCGACTAACTCAATTCTTTTTGGGTTACTATTTTTTGGTGATGCTGGTTTAGCAGCAGCATATAAGGACGCACTCTCAAAAAATCCAAGCGCAAATACCCTTGTGAATACTATGGTGGATGGACAACATTCAAATATTCTTGGGATTTATCAGAGTTATACTACTATTGTTACAGGTTTACCGGCGAGAATAAAGAAATAAAAACAGAGTAGCGGGTGGTATGAGGCGAGTAGTTCTTTACTTCCGCCGCGCGGCATATAAAATGATACCCGCCGCTACCGAAGCGTTAAGCGACGCGATTGATTTATTCTGGGGGATGGCGACGACCTCGTCGCAGAGTTCCGCGACGGTTTTTCTGATGCCGCTTTCTTCCGAGCCGATGACAACCGCCAGCTTTTCGGGAAAAACAAAACCTTCCATCGTCTTTGCGCCTTCTGAAGCAGTGCCCACCGCAAAATATTCCAAATCTTTCAACGCCGATATCGCGTTCTTCACGTTAGGCACGCTGTATACGTCTATGTGCGAAACCGCTCCGGCCGAGGCCGTATGCACCGCGCCGGTGAGTGTGGCGGCTCTCCATTTTTGTATGACGACTCCGTCGGCGCCGAAACACACGGCGGAACGTATTATGGCTCCGAGATTATGCGTATCGGTTATCTCGTCGAGAATCACGAACAGCCCTTTGTCGAGAGCCGCGGCCTTATCCTTGAGTTCGTCCATACCCAAAAGAGGAGTGCCTGACACCAGCGCAAGAATATTTTCCGAACGACCCGCGATTTCTCTGAGTTTTTCGGGCGGAACAAAATGAAACGGAACGCCGTTGGCCTTGGCAAGCGATATTATTTCGTCGAGACCGCTTGAGCGGGTAGACACAAGAAGCTTGGAAACCCTCGCAGGATTTTTTATGATGAACTCGCGCACAGGATGATACCCCGCCACAAAATCCGCCGAATCGCGCGCGGGCTTCCTGTCTTTGGAAAATTGCGGTTTGAAAACTTTATGTCGCTTATCTCTGTTCATTGTGCCTTCCTTTTTTATGATGATACCATTGAAAAACCTATTTTTTGACCATTTTGTCATTCCCGAATGTTTTAATCCCCGATAAAGACACTCGGGGACGAATCCATTATCGACGGAAAATCTGGATTCCCGCTGGAGTTTACCCCCGCGAAGGCGGGGGCGGGAATGACAAGAGAAGGTTTTTCAACGGTCACATGATACAGCTTAAATCTTTTTAATCTTGGCTCCGGATTTTGTGTCTTCCACGGCATATCCCAGGGCCTTCAACTTTTCGCGGAAATCGTCGGAAAGCTTAAAGTTTTTCGCTTTGCGCGCGGCTTCCCGATCAGCGGCCAATTTCAGAACTTCCTGCGGAACTTTATCTCCGGCGACTGCCAAAGCAATGCCCAGAACACCGAGCATTTCAGCCAGCGCATCGACGGCGCCCGCAGTTCCCGCAAAAGCCATATCAACCGCGGAATGAACGCTTGCCAGAGCGGATGCGGTATTGAAATCGTCGGACATGGCGGCGTCGAATTTTTCGAGCAACTCCGTCCGCCTGTCGGCGCCCGACGGCGCGGCGTCTTCGACCCTGACATCCAAAGCGTTTTGAATTCTGCGGCAGGCCGCCGCCGACTGTTTCAGGCCTTCGTCGGAAAAATCAAGCGGAGAGCGGTAATGCTGCGAAAGCAGAAAATATCTTACAACCGCCGGATTATATTTTGCGAAGATATCGCCCAAAGCGAAAAAGTTGCCGAGCGATTTCGACATCTTCTGGTCGTTTATCGTGACAAATCCGTTGTGAACGAAGTAACGGGCGAAAGTTTTGCCGTCGTGCGCGGCCTCCGACTGCGCTATCTCGTTTTCGTGATGGGGGAAAATAAGGTCCTGTCCGCCGCCGTGTATGTCTATCGTGTCGCCCAGATATTTTTGCGCCATTGCCGAACATTCGATGTGCCAGCCCGGACGGCCTTCGCCCCACGGCGACGGCCACGCGGGTTCGAGCGCTTTCGATTTTTTCCATAAGGCGAAATCGAGCGGGTCGGCCTTTTTTTCGTCGGGGGAGACCCGCGCGCCGCTCATAAGCTCGTCGAGATTGCGCTTAGAAAGCTTGCCGTATCCGGCGAACTTTCTTACGGCGAAATAAACATCGCCGCCCGCCTCATAGGCAAAACCTTTTTCCGTAAGTTGCCGCACAAGCTCCACTATCTCCGGCAGCGTTTCGGTGACCTTGGGATAGACGTCCGCGTCAAGCACGGAAAGTTTTCTTATCTGCTCAAAATATTCGTCTATGTATTTTGACGCTATCTCAGCCGGCGAAACGCCCGCCGCGGCGGCGCGTTTTATTATTTTGTCGTCGACATCGGTAAAATTCTGTATATGCCTTACCGCGAAACCAGCGCGATTAAGAAACCTCTTTATGACATCGAAAGCCACATAGCATCGCGCGTGCCCCAAATGCGCCGAGTCGTAGGGCGTTATGCCGCAGACGTACATCCGCGCGGTTTTTCCGTCGAGAGGGGAGAATTCCTCTTTTTTTTGCGAAAGCGTGTTATATACTTTTATTTTCATATTTAATAGCGGGTTTTTGTAGCGGCGGGATTGCTATCCCGCAATTATGGCGAATGGCAATTCGCCCGCTACAAGTGACCGGGGTATACCCGGCGGCAGTGACATAAGTCAACGCCTGCCGTTTTGCGGCTTGGAGTAATACTCTATGCGCGAAATCTCGGCCTTTACTCTGTCTCTGTCGAGATGATGAGGATCTAATTCCAGTACCTTCCGGAAATGTTCCAGCGCCCTTTTCTCGTCGAAAATCCGGTAAGCGCAGGCCAGCGCCAGCCGGTAATGAAACTCGGCGTTGGCGGGGAATATCGCGGCGCCGCGGGTCAACTGCTCGACAGCGGCCTCGTCCCAGCCGCCCGCCGACAATCTCGACGCTTCCGCGAATATATTCTCCGATAATTCGTAATCCCGCCTGTTGCCCAGATGAGCTTTCTGATACCACTGGAAGAATCCGGCGAAAAATACGACAAAGGCCGCAAGCGCGGCAAGATACAGCGCCGCTCCCCTGCCTTTGACCGCGGAATCGCCCGCTGACACCGCGGGATTATCGTCGGCGGCTGAAATACTTTTTCGCAGCGTCTCCGGAGTCAGCGACCATAACCCAAGCGGTATGAATACCGGAAGTATCGGAAGCCACAACCTCGGCTCTATCATTATTGTCATCGTAAAATGGATTATGGCGAAAAACGGGATTACCAGAGCTGCCCGCCTCATAAAAAGCGGTTTCGACCGGAAATCTCTGAAAGCATAAAAAACAAACGGCCCGAAAAATATCAGCGCGTAAATATAAGTCCTGAGGTCGGACAGATTTGAACCAAGATAAAATAAATCCGAATAGTAGGCCTTGATGGCGAAAGTCCTTCTGAGCAGCGCGTAAATCCCAATACCGAGAGCTCCCGCGACCGCCGTCTCGACGATGACCGCGGTATTTTTCCTCCGGCCCCAGCGCGCGAAAAGCCATATCGGCACAAGCAAAATGGCCGTCTCGCGGTTGAACATGGCGACCCCAAGAACCGCAAGAAAAGCGGCGTACCTTCCGCTTGCCGCCGCGTACATTCCGACGACAAAGAAAAATAAATTCGGAATATCCATCGGCTGGAAGTAATATCTTATATAGGTAAACGGCAACAGAGCGAAAAGCCACAACACGCCTATGACGGCCGCCTCGCGCGCGAACCACTTAGTAAGGAACGTAAAGAAAAACCAGCCCGCCAGCATTGTAAAAACAAACCGTATCGCCGTAAACGCTGTCTGAAAATCCAAGCCGGAACGCATCAGACCTTCCGCCGCGTAATGCACGAAAACTCTGTACTGTATGGGCGCGGGAGCCGACGCGGATATTACCTGCTCGTGAAGCGCTTTCTGCACACCTCTTACTCTTGAATCTACAAACCAGTCGTGGACTACGACCTGCGCGGCGCTCATCGCGGCAATCAGAATGAAAACCGCGGTCTTTGAAAACGTCGGGGATTTAGAGGGAAAATTGGAGGGCATCTATTTAAGAAGGCAGACGGCGAAAGCCGCCATTCCTTTTTTACTGCCTACCGCGCCGAGACGTTCGTTGGTTGTGGCCTTCACGGAAACTTCCGACGACTTGATGCCGGCGGCGCGCGCGATGTTGGATACCATCGCCGGAGCGAAAGGGGAAATTTTCGGCGCCTCGGCGACTATCACGGAATCCAGATTGACAATTTTATATCCGCGTTTCCTTATTTTTGCGGCTACTTTTTTAAGAAGCCCGACGGACGACGCGCCTCTGTACGCCGGATCGGTGTTCGGAAAAAGCATCCCTATATCGCCGAGACCCGAGGCGCCCAGCAGGGCATCCATAATCGCGTGTACCAGAACGTCGGCGTCCGAATGTCCGTCGAGACCTTTCGGATGTTTGATCCTTACGCCGCCCAGAACCAGCGCGCGGCCTTTCTTAAAACGATGTATGTCGTAACCCATCCCGATTTTCATCTTTTGACCTTTTTGCGGGCCAATAATATGGCTTCGGCGGCGGCCATATCGCGCCGCGTAGTTATCTTGAAATTCTCCGCGGAACCCGCGACTAATGCCGGCTGTATCCCGATGTTTTCCACGAGATACGAATCGTCGGTAGCCGAGGCGTCGGGCCTCTCGTAAGCCCTCATTATTATTTCCTTGCCAAAAACCTGCGGCGTCTGCGCCATAAATACGCTTGAGCGCGGGACGGTTCTTGAAACCAGCCGCCCGCCGTCGCTCGATATTTTTACCGTGTCGGTGGCCGGCATCGCGGCCAGAGCCGCGCCCTGTTTTGCGGCGGCGCGGATAGTGTCGGCTATGATTTTTTGCGTCACCAGCGGCCGGGCGCCGTCGTGCACCAAAACCATCGAGGATGTGTCTGAAACGGCATTCAGGGCATTTGCCACGGAGTCAAAACGTTGGCTTCCTCCGGCCACAAACTTTACGCTCAAGCCGCGTTTGACGGCGCGACCGCCCGATGCAGCATACGCCTTGCGGACTTTTTCGGTCATACCGGCAGGAACTGCCACAATTATCTGGCTCACCCCGCGCGCTGAAAAAAGCGCATCGAGCGACCATTCGTAGACAGGTTTGCCGCAGAGCGGCGCAAACTGCTTCAGAGAGCCGAACCTGCGGCCTCTTCCGGCCGCCACTATTATGGCCGATATTTTATTTTTGCGGGTCATCGCGTTATTTACGGTTTATTTTTCGCCTTCGACGGATTTTACGAATATCATCCTGCCCGACGACGTCTGCAGAAGCGACACTACCACGCAGTCGATTCTCTTTCCCAAAAGACGTCTGCCGTCTTCCACCACGACCATCGTTCCATCGTCGAGAAAGCCGACGCCCTGCTCGCGTTCCTTGCCTTCTTTGGCCACGTAAATCTGCATTTTTTCGCCCGGAAGGTGCACGGGTTTAAGGGCGTTTGAAAGGTCGTTGATGTTCAGCACGACTATTCCCTGAAGCGCCGCGATTTTATTGAGGTTGAAATCCGTCGTTATTATGCGCGACTCAAGTTCTTTTGCCAGTTGTATGAGTTTAAGATCCACCTCGCGGATTTGTGGTATGTCTTTATCGATTATTTTTACGGCAATCAGAGATTCTTTCTGTATCTGCGCTATGATGTTGAGTCCCCGTCTTGCCCTCGTGCGCTTGGCGGAATCGGACGAATCGGCAAGGCCTTGCAGCTCCTCAAGTATGAACTTGGGAACGCCCAGCACCCCGTTGAGAAAATTCGTGGCGATGACGTCGGCGATTCTTCCGTCTATAATCGACGAAGTGTCAACCAGATAAATCTGGGCTCCGCTCTTTTTTGTTCTTTTGAGTATGTCTCTGTCGAGCAGATCCAATTCGTTTTTCTTCATTACTGCCAGGGTCACGCCGAGATACGCAAACGCGAACTTTATAAGCAGGGAGTAATCGCGCATAATTTCGTAGAGTTTCTGATTCTCGATGAGAAAAACCGTGTAATCCAGAAGTTTCGCGCCGATCAATCCCAGTATCGCACCCACAATCGCGGCGATAAGCGTATCAAGAGCTATTTTTTCCACCAGATACTCTATGACGATAACGACAGCGGCTATGGCAAATCCTATGGCCGCTCCTTTTATGCTGCGGGAAACCTGCAGATAACCTATTAACCCGCCGCCCGCAACGGCCAGTAATCTTAAAGTCCAGATAAGCAAAATGTCCTCCTGTTGAATCAGTGATTAGTGAATAGTGGTTAGTGGTTAGTGGCTGGTAAAAACTTTTATATGGCTACCGATAGATAGCAAAAACAAACTAACCACTAACCACTAACCACTTTCTTTTATGCTTTGTTTTCAAGGGCTTTTTTCATCGCTTCCAGCGGCGCAGGGCGTCCCGTCCATATTTCAAAAGCGAGCGCGCCCTGATGAAGCAGCATACCCAATCCGCCGGCGTGCCTGAGTCCCATCAACGAGGCCGACTTCAAAAGCTCCGTTTTACGGTTATACACAAGATCATAAACGAATGCGTCTTTCGCTCCGGCCGATACAATCGACAAATCATCCATCGACATAATAGCGGGGTCGCCTTCTTTCATTCCGACGGGGGACGCGTTTACTATCAAACCGGCTCCGACGGCCCGTCGCGCCGAATCGACAACCTTCGCGCCGAACTTCGCGGCCAGCCGCGACGCTCTGTCGGCAGCCGTGTCGCAAACGGCTATTTCCGACGCTCCCCGCGATTTAAGCGCGGCGACAACCGCCTGCGCGGCGCCGCCGGCGCCCATTACCAGGACTTTTTTTCCGTCCGGCGAAAAACCTTCGGCGTCGAGCGCCTTCAAAAAACCGCCGGCGTCGGTATTATATCCGAGCAGAAGGCCGTCCGCGCCCGCCGCTATGGTATTGACCGCGCCTATCCGGCGCGCGAATGCGTCGAGGTCGTCGAGGTATTGTATAACCGCTTCCTTGTGGGGAACGGTAATGTTGACTCCGGCCAGTCGGTGCTTCTTTATGGCCGCAATCGCCTCGCCCAACTCCGACGGCTCCACTTCAAACGCGGCATAGTGCCACTCCGCCATCCCCGCGGCTTCAAACGCCGCATTCTGCATCGACGGCGACAGCGTATGCCCCACCGGCTTGCCGAAAATACCGACCAGACGGCTTTTGCCGCGCCGTCGGGCGCTATCCAGGGCGGACTCGATGGCGGTTTCCGCGCAGGTTGTCATTTTTTATTTTTGTCGCCGAGTGTCTCAATTTTTCGGCGGGCGGTTCTATTGTCGGGATATCTGGCCGCGGCGCGGGCGAAAGCGTGCAGGGCGCGCTCCTTCTCGCCGAGCATCTCATAAACGCATCCAAGATGCACCATCGCCCATTCTTCGTAAGGTTTTACCGCCAAAACACGCAAGGTTTTTCTGAGCGACTCGCGGTAGTCGCCGGAATAATAATCCCTGACGGCGCCGAAGCCCGCCTCATTAAAAGAATCTCTCTGAGCGCTCGCGGATTTACCGCCGCCGGCCTGACGTGTTTGCTGCGGCGGCATCCCCATATACAACGCGATGAACGACAGAGATATCAGCAGAATCGCTATTTTTTTGTGATAAAGAACGACCCTCTTGTCGTTTGCCAAAAATTCCCGCATCAGGGCGTTCATGGACAGAACAAGGGCCGGATTGTAAAGAAACGCGACGCCCAGAGCAAAAAGCGCCGCGCCTATGACTATTTTAACGGCGTCCATAAGGGTGCTATTTTATCAAAATGAGAGAGGTTTTCAAAGGAGGGGCGCGTCACAAAACTGCTTAAATTGCGGGAAAATACGCTATCCGCGACGGTCAAAAACCAAAACCGTACCGCCAAGACGGCCGGAGCCGTCGTCTATGGCGGTGATATTTACGCGGGCAGAGGCGCTTTCGAGCGAACCGTCGATTACGGAACCTATCGACGAGCCGGATTTTTTCAGAAGTTCAAGCAAAACAGCGTCTTTTACGACTTCCACCACATGGCGGCCGCGCATTATTACGGGTTCGTCGGCCGTAATGCCAAGAATATCGCAGGCGACTTTATTTACGTACACGATATTGTCCGAAGAGTCCAAAACCACAAGACCGGATTTCACGCCCGATGCCACCTCGTAAACGAAATTATTTATAAGACATTCGGTCGTGGAACGCGCGCTGTTTTCCGCGGCGGCGCCCTTGGAAACTTTATCGAGTATGGAGTTCACGGCAACGGCGACTTCGCCGATTTCATCACGGTCGCTCACGGTAATACGTTCCGCCGAACTGCCCAGAAGAACGCTTTCAAGATTTTTATGAATTTTTTTCAACCTGGCGACAATAGTGAAATGCAGCGTCAGATAGAAAAAAACCACTCCGGCGAAAATAAGTCCGGCAAGAATATACAAGGCGCCGGTACGGGCCGAAGCGGCGTCGGCGTCAATTTTCTGCGAAGACACTCCCGTCACAAGAAAAGCCGGCGGATCGACTTCCAGCGGCACGGCGTAATCGTAACCCGATGGATCGGACCGTCTGAAAAAAAGAGGAGAAGTCATCGACGGGAGCGAATTAACCAGCCGGTCATCGGGAAATTTCTGCGCCCAAAGCTCTATCTTATTGTCGGCTAAGATGGCGCCGTCGGACGACAGCACGCTCGCCCTCGAGAAATCGGGAGACGAACTCATCTCCTGCAAATAGTTCAGAAGCGAAACGTCGTCATGCGCCCTCACCGCCTGCGAAACGCGAGTGATCATTATGTCCGTTATATTCTTGGTTTTATCGCGAAGCGCGCGGTGCAGGTGGGAATAAACCGCGGGCAGATGCACAAAAAAGAAAACAGCGGACAATACGGCTGCCAGAAAAACGGCTGAAGCGGCAAGAGGCAGCATTACAATGGATTTTTTTTTAGGTGACATCGTCGCAATATCATTCATAATGGCCTCGCGGGTTTTGAATTCCTATTAGGTTTTGTTATACTTGACCCGTCGCCGGTTCACTCAGCGGCAAAGCAAAACGCCGGCGGGAATCCGACGAACATTTTGACGGGAGGTGAGAATATCATGGACATCGTTACAATTCTTTGCCTGGTAGCGGCAGTCGTAATCGTGGCGGTTCTGGTTTCCCGTAAAAAAAAGAAACCCGAATAAACAAAACCAAAGATGCCGCCGACATCCTTCAACGCCGCCGATATACTGTTTCTGACGTTTCTTTGCGTATCAGCGGCGAGTGATTTATTCTATCAAAAAATATACAACAAGTCAATCGTTATTTTTCTTGCCGGCGGCGTTTTTGTCGTCGTAGCCGGCATATCCGAAACAACGATTCAGAGCGCTTCATTAGGCCTGCTTCTGGGTTTTTTCGCGCTGCTGCCTTTTTACTTTGTCGGCGCGATGGGCCCCGGCGATGTTAAATTTTTAGCGGTCGCGGGGTGGTATTTCGGGCCGTCAAATTTGTTATACGGTTCGCTGTACGGAGCGGCGCTCGGAGGTTTGGGAGCCGTAGTTATACTGTCCCGGCGCGGCGCGTTAAAAACAACGATGATGCGCGCGTTTGAAATAATGAAGTCATTTTTAGTTACCGGCGGCAACATCCCGCCGCCACCGGCAGATTCCATAAAACTGCCATACGCTTTTTTTCTGGCGGGCGGTCTTGCGGCAAGGGTCGCGGAAATAAAGTTCCTGATTCCGTAAAACTATATGCTTCGGCTTGTTCTTGGCATGTCCGTGGGCGCTGCGTGGGGATTAGTTTTTTGGTTTTTCGGACGTTGCGACGACGGCGTTTGCTTATTTACATCCGCATGGCAGACAACCGTTACGGGCGGCGCGGCCGTGGGCGCCATTTGGGCCGTTTGGAAAGATAAAAATTGACAAAAAAGTAAGCCGCCGATTTTGAGCGGACGCGATTTTTTTTATATAATGACCCAAGTTGTGCCGCGTCTTATATCGGTATTTATGACGAGGAACCCATAAAAATATGTCACCCAAAACAAAACTGCCGGATCTGGTAATAGGCGATCTACACATAAATCCCCCGATAGTGCAGGGCGGGATGGGCGTAAGGATTTCTCTCAACGGCCTTGCCTCGGCGGTAGCCGAAGCGGGCGGGGTGGGTACCATAGCATGCGCTCTAATAGGCGGTATCAAATCCCATATGTCGTCCGACGATCACACAGCGGCCGATACTGACGAATTGGCTTTTCAAATACGGGAGTCAAGAAAAAAAACAAAAGGGGTCATAGCCGTCAACATAATGATGGCCCTTACCAACTACGACGCCCTTTACAAGACGGCCGTCCGTGAAGGCGTCGACATAATTTTTTCGGGAGCAGGATTACCGCTGCGTCTGCCCGAGTACGTAAAAGGTTCAAAAACAAAAATAGCTCCGATAGTATCTTCGGGCAGAGCGACCGAGCTGATAGCAAAAACCTGGCTGCGCAAATATAACTACACGCCCGACGCGATTGTTTTAGAAGGCCCGCTTGCCGGCGGACATCTGGGTTATACTTTTGAGGAATTGGAAGATAAGGCGAAAATGCCAAAGTGGGAGGAAATCCTTCCCGACGTCGTGGCCGTGGCGAATAAATACGTGGCAGCCAACGGACGCAAGATTCCCGTTATTGTCGGAGGCGGAATTTTCGACGGCAAAGACATAGCCAAAGCGCTCAGGTTGGGCGCGGCGGGTGTCCAGATTGCCACCAGATTCGCCGCAACCGTGGAATGCGACGCGCACGAAAACTTCAAGAAAGCCATAGTAGCTTGCAAAGAAGAAGATATAACGATAATAAAGAGCCCGGTCGGAATGCCGGGCAGGGCGCTTTCAAACTCGTTTCTTGAAAAAGCCAAAAGCGGCCAGATAAAATTCGATTGCAGTTTCCAGTGTCTGCATACCTGTGACCCGCTCAGGTCTCCTTATTGTATAGCAACGGCTCTTATAGCCGCCGCAGAAGGCCGCCTGGACGACGGGTTTGTTTTCGTGGGACAAAATGCGGGCAGGGTTAAAAGCATTATGCCCGTTCGGGAACTTATCAACGAGTTAGTCGCCGAGACCGAACAGGAACTGGGTTTGAAATAAATTTTTCAGGAACGCCGCGCACGGTCTTTGCGACGCGCGCTGTTTTTTTACGACACATTCACGGGCCTATAGCTCAGTTGGTAGAGCACCTGACTTTTAATCAGGGTGTCGAAGGTTCGAATCCTTCTAGGCTCATTTTTTTTGGATATGCCCCCATCGTCTAGGAGTTAGGACACGGCCCTTTCAAGGCCGCGGCAGGGGTGCGAATCCCCTTGGGGGCATTTTTAGGACATATCCTCCGACCTTCCGACAACCGTTAACGGGCGGTTTCACCGCCTTAGAGTGTTTTCCTTCAACATCCGAATATGCCCCCATAGCTCAACTGGATAGAGTGAACGGCTTCGAACCGTTAGGTTGCAGGTTCAAGTCCTGCTGGGGGCGCGTTCAGGCCGTTGCGGGAAGGCGCAGAGTTATCCCATGTCAGAAAATATAATAGAACTCAAAAGCATCAAAAAAACTTATTCGTCGGGATTGTTCCGTCCGGTAAAAACCGCCGCCGTATGCGGTGTCGACCTGTCGGTGAAAAGAGGCGAGATATTCGGACTCCTCGGCCCGAACGGCGCGGGAAAAACCACGATACTAAACATAATAATAGGGTTGCTGGCGGCCGACGCGGGCTCCGTAGGAATAATGGGGGAGGACTCCACGCGGGGAATGTCCGACCGTATACGCAATAAAATGAATATGTGCTCGGGCAATCCAAATTTTCCCTGGTGCATGACCGTCACGGAAATCCTGTTTTTTTATGGATTACTCTATGGTCTGGGCGCAAGACGTTCCCGCGAGGCCGCACAAAAATGGATAAAGTCGTTCGAGCTCGAAAAACATGCCTGCACAAGATTCGATGAACTATCGACAGGGACAAAACAGCGTCTTGCCATGGCCAAATCCCTTCTCAATGATCCGGACATACTGCTTCTCGACGAACCGACAATCGGGCTCGACCCCGACATAGCCCGCAAAATAAGGACACTTATAAAGAAAATACACGCCGAAACATCCATAACTATAATACTGACTACCCATTATATGAAAGAGGCCGAGGAACTCGCCGGAAGAATCGCTTTTATAAAAAACGGCTCCGTCACCGCCCTCGGAACTTCGGAAGAATTACGCGGAATAACAAAGCAGGAAGATCTCGAAGGCGCGTTTCTTGAACTCGCCGCCGACGATAAACTTTATTATGAACGCCATTAAGCGCGAAATAGAAAAGACACTGGCCTTCACTTACAGAAATTACATATTTCTGAAGCGGAATATCTTCACTTTTTTTGAAATTCTTTTCTGGCCGATGATGGGGCTTTTTTCGATAGGACTTATGGGTAGTTTTCTGGGGCTGGGGGAAAATATGCTCTCGTTCCTGCTTACGGGAACGATACTTTCCGGAGTGGTGCAGGTAACGCAACTCGACGTGTCGTACGGAGTTCTATACGAGATTTGGTCTAAAAGTGTCAAGCAAATATTCGTTGCTCCCGTAAGGCACTACAATTATATTCTGGGTTCCTGGCTGGTGGGCATAGCAAGAGGCGCTCTGGTGTTCGCGTTTATGAGTTTTCTTGCCGGTAAAATCTTCGGATTCGTCCAGCCGCCGCTAAAAATAATGCTGATTTCATTAGCCGGCATATTTCTGATGGCTCTTCTGATCGGAATGACGGTCAGTTTGTCGGTGCTGGTTTTTGGCCAGCGCATAGACATAATAGCGTGGTCACTGACGGTAATGCTAATGCTGGTATGCGGCATTTATTACCCCGTCAGTTTTCTGCCGGCGCCCGTGGCCGCCATCGCCAAACTCATTCCGCTGACGTACTTTCTTGAATATTTCCGCGTTCCCTACGGATTTCACTCGTCGCTCGGTTCGCCGCTTCTCAAAGGTTTCGGACTTCTTGCCGCCTACCTGGTAATCCTCTACGGTTTCATCGTCATGGCGTATCGAAGATCCCGCCGCTCCGGCGCGATTCTTCGTTTATCGGAATAAATCCTCGACGGTAATATCGAACGATTCCGCGAATATTTCTGTCTACAAATGAAAAACCGCCATTCCTGTTACAATGGCGGTCTATGCCCTAAAACGAGAAATGGAGCTGAGGGGAGTTGAACCCCTGACCTCCCCGTTGCGAACGGGGCGCTCTACCAACTGAGCTACAGCCCCACGACTACGGGAATGTAGCGGCTTTTTTCGCTACAGCCCCGAAAATTCGTTGTATCTTGCTCGGAGATGATACAAAAAATCAGGATTTTTTCAAAATTACCGTGAATTCGGAGAACCCAAAGCCGACGAAAACCGGTCAATTTTTTCAAGACCCTTTTCGAGGTACATAGGGTCTTTGGTTTCCACGATATCAAGCCAGACACGCAGGGCATCGGCCGTACGGCCGCGCTTTTCGTAGTTGTTGGCCACTATTACCCGGACCATGTTCGGAGCGTTCCTGTCACGAATCGCCTGTTCAAGAAGCGCGAGCATCTCATCGTCCTTCAAATTCTGCTTGTACATAATAGCCGAAACATACAAGTGAAACTGCCAATAATCGGGATTATGGCTGATACCCTCGCGAAAAATCGCCAGCGCCTCGTCGACTCGCTCATAATTCCACGCCAGCGCTCCGCCGGCGAAAAGATAGGCATACTTGAAATGCGGATCCAGCCGGACAACGCGAAGCGCCATATTGTAAACGTCGGGATGTCTCTTACGTTTATCGTCTGAGGAAGACATCTTCGTCGACGAGGGTTCGCGGCGGGCGCTGAGTGTTCTCTTGAGCGCGGCCGCCTTTTGCGAATCCAGAAAATCAAGTCCAAACAACAACTTGCTCGAGGCGTATTCCAGCAGGAATCTCTCCTGAGGTTTTAGTTTTTCGTATTCCTCGTCGGTGCCGACGTATTGCAGCAACTGTATCCATGCGATGTCCGAGGCGAATCTTCTGGCTCCCGCCGCGACTCCGGCGGCGTCGAGGGAGGAGAAACTAGACATAGGCGCGGGACGAGACAGGTACGGCGCGGCGAAAGTTCCCATTGCCGACGACAGAGCGCCGGCCGCGATGAATGCGGCGATTATCGCCGACGACGAAAGAAAAATGTGTGTTTTCATCTTGTCGAACGGGAAGAGGAAACCGCGTGTCCGCCAAACGACTCAAAATTCTTTCTTTCTGAAAACCAGCCAGGCGGCGCCCACAGCCGCGAATGAATACATCAGTGTATACGACATTACCGCAACCAAATGACCTGCGGTAACGACTCCGGTGTCCATAGGGGAGAATTTATCCAAACGTGGAACGATAAACCGCGACGCCCACGCAAGAGCTTTAACGACGGGCGACGATGCCAGAGAACTCAGAAATGCCATCTCTTCGGTGAAATGTCCCAATACCCACAGGAAAAGCGTGAAACCCATAGAGGCGGCCCGTGAAGTCGTAAGCATGGCAAGAAGCATCGCAAGAGCAAGAACCACCGCCATCTTCATTGCGCTTAAGAGCGTAAGAAGCGCGTCGGCCGGTTCGGGCAGGCCGCCCGCAAGAAGTACCACGGCGGTATTAAAAACCTCCATAAGCGCCAGCAGAGCCGCCACCGACAAAAGAAAACCCATGTATCTTCCCGCAAGATAGACCCATCGGGGAACCGGACGGGCGGCTATCATATAGACGGATTTATTCTCCATCTCATCGTAAATAAAATTCGTTCCGACGAGCACGGCGGAAAACAATGCGATATATTCCGCGGCGAAATGTCCCATGTCCCTGAGCACCCGTATTTTTTGCTCGCCGCCTATCGCCGATAAAATTCCGGACCCCGCCAAAACTACAAAACCGAAAAGCCCCAGCGCGTAAAACATCTTCTGGCGGGCATTGTCGACAACGGTATAGCGAACAAGCGCCAAAAGTTTTTTCATGATACCGCCCCCACAAAAATATTCTCCAGTTCGCCGGGGCGCGAAAATTCCGCCGCCGAAGCGATTTTTATGAGACGGCCCGACTTTATGATACCCACGCGATCGCAAAGTTTTTCGACCTCCGAAGTTATGTGCGAAGAAAGTATTATCGTCTTGCCGGATTTTTTCAGAGATTCCAGAAGTCCCCGCATTTCTCGTATACCCAGCGGATCCAGCCCCGATGTCGGCTCGTCGTAAATGAGTATGCCGGGATTATGTATCAGCGACTGCGCCATACTCAGACGCTGCTGCATTCCCTTGGATAGTTTGCCGACTTTGCGCGACGCAAAATCTCCCAGACCCACCATCGACAGAGTTTCTTTTATTCCGGTTTCGCCGACCTTCACGCCGGAAAGGGCCGAGAGAAATTGCAATGTTTCGCGTACGGTCAGATTTTTATGAAAGTACGATATTTCAGGAAGATATCCTATGTCGCGGAGTACCGAAGAGTCCGATGGCGAAACGCCCGATACCAGCACCCGCCCCTCGTCGGGACGAAGGAGCCCCATAATGAGCTTGAAGGCAGTTGTTTTTCCGGCGCCGTTTAGTCCGAGCAACCCGAACGTCTCGCCGCCTGCGACGGAAAAACTCAGATTTTCCACACCCTGCGAAATACGGGGTCTGAAAAGATACCTGACGGAAGCGTCGCGGTAACGTTTGGTGACGGAGTCGAAAACTACGGCGTCCATTTTAGAATTCCACGTAGCGGACTTGCTTTACGCCCTCTATGGATGATATCGCCCCGAGTATATCGCGCGCGGGGCAGGCGTCGATATTCACAAAAGTGAGCGCCTCGCCGCCGGCTTCCCTGCGCGCCACATCCATTCCGGCGATATTTATGCCGCGCTCGCCCAGAAGCGTTCCTATCCTGCCGATGATTCCGGGCCGGTCGATGTTTGTAAGAAAAAGCATACAGCCGGACGGCGCAACGTCGACGGCCAGGCCGTTGACGCGCACGATTTTGGCGATATGGTCGGCGAAGACCGTGCCGCCGACGGATATCTCCTGACCGGAAGCCGACTGCGCCCTGAACGTAACGAGCGCATGATAGCCGCCCGCCGAACGGGGAGAACTTTCCAGAATCTCTATGCCGCGCGACCGCGCGACGGCCATCGCGTTAACGTAACTGACCGGTTCGTCCATCGACGGGGACAAAAATCCTTTAAGATATGCCAGCGTTATGAAATACTGCGACCTGTCCGGCAGCGAGCCCGCGCATTCCGTAAAAATCTTTCGCGCGGAGCCGTCGCCCGTCTGAAAAACGAAACGGCCGATGTTCTCGGCCAAATCCAGATACGGCTTCATCGAGCCGAAAGATTCCGCGTCGAGTGCCGGCAGGTTCAGAGCGTTTCTTATGGCTCCTTTTTCGAAAAAATCCGCCACGCATTCGGCTATCTCGCGGGCTATCTTGACCTGCGCTTCCTGAGTCGAAGCGCCCAAGTGCGGGGTGACGACGTCGGCGGCGTCGATAAGCGTAAAATCTTCGGGCGGCTCTTTGGCAAAAACGTCCACGGCCGCGCGCACCCGCCCCGACAAAACCGCCTCGGCCAGGTCTTTCTCGTTGACTATGGGGCCGCGGGCGGCGTTTATGATGCAGGCGCCTTTCTTCATTCCCGCGATAGAATCCTTGTTTATCAGATTTTTCGTCGAATCATTAAGCGGCAGATGAAGAGAAACTATGTCGGACACTTTCAGCACATCGTCCAGCGATGCGGCGGATTCCGCCTCCATCGACTTGGCGAAATCTCCGGCTACGAAAGGGTCGTAAACCAGTATTTTCATTCCGAAACTTTTGGCGCGCGCGGCGACTTCGCGGGCGATGCGGCCGAAACCGACCAGCCCCAGCGTCTTTCCGGGAAGTTCCGCGCCGATGAATTTTTCGCGTTCCCACTTGTGGGATTTAAGAGACGCGTGCGCGGCGGGAATGTTACGCGCGAGGGCCAGCATAAGAGCCATAGTGTGCTCGGCCGCGGCTATGGTGTTTCCGCCGGGCACGTTCATCACGGCGACGCCTTTTTCCGTCGCGGCGGCCATATCCACGTTGTCTACGCCGGTTCCGGCGCGAGCGACAAGTTTAAGTTTTTTTGCGGCGGAGAGCACGTCGCGGGTCACTTTGACCTCGGAGCGTATGAGCAGTCCGTCGGCGTCGGCGATGAGTTTTTTGAACTCCTGCGCGTCGGGCTTGGGATGCACGGCCACGTTGAAATTTTTATTCGAGAGCAACGCTTCAAGTCCTTCGCTGCTCTTGTAGGTCATCAGTATTTTAAACATAATTTATGCGCTCCGTCGGGGGGAAGTCATTTTAATTTTTCCTCGACGGCGGCCACGCCTGCGCCGGCGGCGAATTTATATCCGAGTTTCGAGAGGGTCATTTCCAGAGCCGCAAATCCCACGAGCAAATCCGGGCGGGTGATGTATCCCATATGGGCGAGGCGGAAAATTTTGCCTTTGAGACGCTCCTGCCCGCCCGCTATAGAAACCCCGTAATCCAAACGCATCGTTTTGACTATAAGCCCGCCGTCCAAGCCGTCGGGGACTTTCGCGCTGGTAACTACCCGGCACGGATTTGAGGCAAAAAGCTCCATTCCCAGCGCCTTCACGCCGGCGCGGGCGGCCTCGGCCATCAACAAATATTCCGACCACATTTTTTCAAGCGTGACCGCCTTCATCATATCAAGCGCCTTGGCGAGACCGACGAAAAGTCCGACGGCGGGCGTAAAAGGCGTTTCCTTGCCGGCGGCGGATTTTTTCATTCTGTTAATATCCCAGTAAAACTTGGGGAGGCGGGACTTTTCGGCGAGACGCCACGCTTTCGCCGACAGGGAAATAAACGAAAGTCCCGGCGGAAGCATAAGACCCTTTTGCGACGAGGAAACGACGACGTCGAGTTTCCAGTCGTCCTTGAGCATCGGCTCGCCGCCCAGTCCCGATATCGCGTCGACCACAAGAACAGCGTCGGTGGCGGCCGTGATTTTTCCTATTTTTTCAAGATCATTGACGGCTCCCGTCGACGTTTCCGTGTGTGTTACGAAAACCGCCTTCGCGTCGGGATTTTTTTTGAGCCATTCTTCCACGACCGCGGGATCGACAGCGCGGCCCCATTCCACGCAGATGACTTCCGGAGCAAGTCCGAAGGCCTGCATTATCTTGGCCCATCTGTCGCCGAAAACTCCGGCAGAGACCACGAGCGCCTTGTCCCCGGGCGAAAGAATGTTGACCACGGCGGCTTCCATAGCGCCGGTTCCGGATGCCGCGTAAACATAAACGTCGTCGGCGGTTTGAAAAACGTATTTTAGTCCCTCCGACACTTTTGTGAAAATGTCGCCGAACTCCGACGTCCTGTGATGCAACACCGGCAAAGAAAGTTCCGCCAGAACTTCCGGCGGGACGGGCGTCGGCCCGGGGGTCAGCAGATAGTGCTTTTTCATTGTTGTTGTCCTTTCGATTCGGATTGTGAGAAAATTTGGGAATCTCCGGCGGGACTTACATTATCCACCATTTCTGGGTTTGCAATTCAAGCAGAAGTTTAGGGTCGAGCTTGAGTTTCGTCTCGTCCACCGCCTCCCTTATGGCCACAATGCTGACTTCCTCAAGGTCTATCAAACGATCCTCGGCCGATTTTTTGCCGGACGGATCTATGACAACTTTGACCTTCGGGCGCGTCGGCATATTCTCGTTGGTAGACACTACCTTGGCGACCTCGGAGTTGGAAAGCCGCACGTAACTGCCCACAGGATAAAGCGACATAACCGTGATGAACGCCTTCATAACTTCGTTGTCAAAACTTTTTTCGGCCTCGTTGATTATCGTTTTTATGGCTTCGTGCGGTATCACGTGATTCTTGTAGCAGCGCGGATGCGTCATCGCCTCGTAAGCGTCGGCAGCCGCGATAATCCTCGCGTACTCGGAAATCTTCTCGTTTTTGAGACCCTTGGGATATCCGCTGCCGTCGGCGCGTTCGTGAATTTCAAGTATAACGGAGCCGACAAGTTTTTTAACGGCCGCATCGGCGTCGAGAAACCCGTCGACAAAGTTCTGACCCGACGCGGGATGTTCTTTTATCTTTTGAAGTTCGGCCGGCGGCAACTTGGCTTTGGATACGACCTGATCGAGAATCCGCGCCATGCCGATATCGTGCATAAATGCCGCAAGAGCGAGGACGCGGATATCATCGTCGGAAAAACCCATGCGCGCGGCGATTATGGATGATATCGCGCAAACGTTAACGCTGTGAGAATGGATATAGTGGTCGGCGGTGGTGCGCGGAATGCACAGCAACATTCCCGACGGATCCGCCGCGACGGAAACGGCAATGTCTTCGACAATGGCGGGGGGCGGAATTTTTTTCGACGATACGGCGGCGGCGAACATATCGCGCGAGGCCGTCACCGCGCGCGCAAAAACATCGGAGGCCTCGGCGCGAGGCGATGCGGATGCTTTAAAGACCGGCGGACGGGCAACATCCTTCGAGGGTACGACAACCGGAACCGGCGACGGAACGGCGGCGGCCGGGCGGCGTGGAACTTCGGCCAACGGCGGAACCGCGGAAGGGGGGGCTGCGCTCTTTTTTTTAAGAATATCGGTAAGCCGCATTTTTTTATGTTTTACAAGCGGGCAGCTTGCTCCCGCGCATTCCGACTGATTGATGAAAAGCGGGCGACCGGAGTCGAACCGGCGACGTTCAGCTTGGGAAGCTGACATTCTACCACTGAATTACGCCCGCGCGCAAACCGCCCGGCCTTGTATGGGCCGCGCGCGTTTCCATGACGGAGAATTATACCAATATGCGCGCGATTAACACAAGCGCGCGGCGCACGAAAAATACAATGAAAAATTATTTTGAGTTTTCGCGGATGTCGTCCGAAAGTTCCGGAGGGAGGGATTTTGCGGCGTCGGCGCCGAGCGACTTTATTCTTTCTATGCGTCCTATTATGGTGTCGCCCTTGCGCGCGGATGTCTTAAGCTTGTTCATCGCGGCTTCCAGGGCAACGCCGGCCGAGTCGATTTTTTTGGCCGCGTCAGCGAGGTCGTCCACAAAACCGACGAACTTGTCGTAGAGTTGGCCGCTTTCCCTGGCTATCTCGAATACGTTTTTGCGCTGGTTTTCCTGCTTCCAGATAAAACCTATCGTCCTGAGAGCGTGCAGCATCGTCGATGTCGAAACCAGCGCCACGTTTTTTTCCAACGCCTTCGTAAGAAGCGACGGATCTTTTTTGAGCGCGGAGTAAAGAGCCGATTCAAGCGGCACGAACATCAAAACGTAGTCGGGCGAGGACACGCCGTAGATCCTGTCGTAACTTTTCGCGCTCAGGTCTTTGATGTGGCCCAGAATGCTCTCGACGTGTTTTTTAAGATACATTTCCTTTGACGTCTCGTCGGAAGCGTTAAAATACGATTCGTAATCCTTCAGAGATACCTTGGAATCTATTATCAATACTTTGTCGTCGGGCAGCCGCACGATATAGTCGGGCCTTAGGAGATTGCCGTCGGCGTCGCGTATGGTTTCCTGTCTGGAATAATGAATATTTTTTTCGAGGCCGGCGCGTTCGAGTATAAGTTCAAGCTGCATTTCGCCCCAATCGCCCTGCAGTTTGGAATCGCCTTTTATGGCTCCGGCAAGATTTTCGGCGCCTTCGCTGAGGCGGCGGTTCAGCTCGGTAAGATTTTTTATCTCGGTTTTGAGCGATACCTTATCGCGGAGCTCCGCGTCGTAAGCGTCGGATACTTGTTTCTGAAATTCCGATATTTTGGTTTTAAGCGGTTCGATTATGGCGCTGATCTTGCGCTCGTTTTCTTCCGTCAATTTTTTGGTTTTATCTTCGAGGATTCCGGCGGCGAGGACGCTAAACTCGTTGCGCGCGGACTCGCGTTCCCGTTCGGCATTGCCCGCAAAAGAATCGTTTCTGGCTTTTTCGATTTTAAGACGGGCAAAAAGAAAGCCCGACGCCAGAGCCAAAGCGGCCAGAATTATAATCAGCGCGGTTTCCATAGATTTTTTATCAACAACGGGAAGGGGAGAAAGAAAAAAAACGGGGACGACGGGATTTGAACCCGCGATCTCGGCCTTGACAGGGCCGCATGTTAAACCAAGCTACACCACGTCCCCAAATAACTTTTAAAAGAACTGAAATCTTATCACTGCCTTTTGCTTCTACCGTCCACTAACTACTATTCACTGTCCACTTTCTTAATATGGGCGATGTAGGGGTCGAACCTACGACCTCCCCGGTGTAAGCGGGGCGCTCTGACCACTGAGCTAATCGCCCTCAAAAGATGGCGAATGGCAATTCGCCCGCTACAATCAATGGCTGTAGCGGCGGCATTGCTATGCCGCCAACGCTATTACCGTCACACCCAGCCGCGAAGTTTCATCGCTTCGGCGACGCGGGCGACGCTCACAAGATAAGCCGCAAGACGCGGATGCACTTTTTTGGACTTGTACATATCGTACATCTCGCCGAACGCCTTGGTCATCTTGCGGTCGAGTTTTTCGTAAACCTCTTCTATCGTCCAGTAAAAACCGTAAAGATTCTGTACCCACTCGAAGTAAGAAACAGTCACGCCGCCGGCATTGCACAGAAAATCAGGAATCACGAAAACGCCGTTCTTATGAAGTATATGGTCGGCTTCCAGATTCGTCGGCCCGTTGGCCAGTTCGCAGACGATTTTCGCCTTTATTTTGCCGGCGTTGTCTTTATTTATCACATTTTCAAGCGCGGCCGGTATGATTATGTCGACATCGAGTTCGAGCAGCCGCTCGTTGGTAATGCGCTCGCCGACCTGATAACTCGAAACGGTTTTTTTCGACTTTTTATGTTCCACAAGTACGGCGTAATCAAGTCCCGCTTTGGAATAAACTCCGCCCTGAGAATCCGAAACCGCCACTACCTTGGAGCCGAACAATTCCGTTACGAGACGGTGCGCGTGCTGTCCGGCGTTGCCGTAACCCATCACGGCTACGGTCGCTTTGTCGAGTTTTATACCCAGACGATTGGCGGCCTCGCGCAGGGTGAACATTCCGCCTCTGGCCGTCGCGTCGCCTCTTCCCAGTGAGCCGCCCAGAGCCAGCGGTTTTCCGGTTATGACTCCGGGGGAATTGTATTGTTTTATTTTGGAGAATTCGTCCATCATCCACGCCATTATTTGGGGCGTAGTGTAAACGTCGGGCGCGGGGATGTCTTTTTCAGGTCCGATTATCTGCGCGACCGCTCTTATATAACCTCTGGCCAGCCGCTCTATTTCGCCGGCCGACATTTCTTTGGGATTGCAAATCACTCCGCCCTTGCCGCCGCCGTAAGGAAGATCGACTATGGCGCATTTCCACGTCATCCACGCCGAAAGCGCGCGAACGGTGTCTATGGTTTCCTCGGGATGAAATCTTATTCCGCCCTTTGTCGGGCCTTTGGCATCGTTATACTGGACTCGGAACCCCTGAAAGACCCTGGTCGTCCCGTTGTCCATTTTTACGGGTATGCTGACTGAGAGTTCCCTCATCGGGACGCGAAGCATCGCGTGCGTCGCATCGTCAAGACCCAACAGTTTTGCCGCTTCCGCCAACTGCGCCTGCGCCAACTCGAACGGATTTTTGGACGACATCATTGCCCTCCAATGTGATTTTCTTAAGACGAAAAATAATGCCGCGTAATGTTACCAAATTATTGGAATGTTGTCAAATGACCGTAAAAAGAGGGTGAATAGTAAGTTAGTGAGTAGTGAATAGAAAATAGTAAAGACAAAAACGGCGACGAATGGAAGGCGCGGCGTCGGACAATGGTAAATTCCCCCTTAA